>JASHYW010000056.1 GCA_030042885.1 Streptosporangiaceae bacterium
CCGAAGCCCGCCCGTCCTCGACGACCTGAAGCCCGCCCGCCGCCCACCCCGCCCGCACCCGCAACCCAATCTCACCCACCCGCACCGAGAGAACCACTGACCCCACCTCCCACACCTGCAAGTCCCCCCCGAAGCACATCATGAAGGTTGGCTTCATCGGGCTCGGTCACATGGGCGAGCCCATGAGCCGCAGCGTCCTGACCGTCGGCTACGACCTCGTGGTCCACGACGCGCGCCCGGAGGCGGCGGCCGGGCTGATCGCGGCGCTCGGCAAAGTCCGGTACCCGTAGCGGTCCCGGATCTCGGCGGTGTGCCGCCACCGTACCGGCATGCCCCGATAGCCGGCCAGCACGCCGGGGTCATCGATGCCGAGCTGGTGCGCGACAGCGGCCACGACCGGCCGCTGAACGTCAGAGCGTCCCGTTGTTCGCTTGGTTCCTAGAGCTCTTTGGCGAACTCCCGGTAATGTCGGCTGACCCGTTCGTTGGTGCCGTAGTAGGCGTGCTGACTCATATCCGCGCTGAACCGGCTCGCCGGCGGCGTGCGGCCGAGTGCCTCGGCCATCGCGCGGACGTGGTGGGGTGCGCAGCCGCAACAGATGCCGAAGTAGTTGACTCCGAGCGCAGCCGCCGCCGTCGTGAACGCGCCCATCTCGTAGCGGTTGGCTAGGAACGGGTCTAGCGCGGTCGGGAATGGCCGCCCATGCGGGATCAGGTCGCAATCTCGGTCGGTGAGCGATTGGAACGTTGGCTCCGCTTCTGTCGTGCGGTACGGCACCGGCAAGGCGGCGATGTAGCCGTCGCACGCGCCGCGGATTTCACCGAGTAGCGGCAGCATGGTGGCGGGCCCGCGGATGCAGTTCAGCCCGACCACATCGGCCCCGGCGTCTTGCAGGCGACGGCATGCCTCGCCGATCGGGTCGCCCCCGCGGACGATGGGCCGGCGATGAATAGTGAGTGTGACCACCGCATCGAGGTCGTGCGCCTTGATTGCTTCCAGCGCGAGCAATGCCTCGCCGGGATAGTCGATGGTCTCGGCGATCACGAAGTCGACGCCAGCCTCGGCGGCCCACTCGACCTGCTCGGCGAACATGTCGCGGACGACCTCATGCGTCGTGGGCTCGTCCGGGTCGTAGACGTTGGTGTTGCAGATATTGCCGGCCACCAGGGAGTCGTGCTCGGCGCCGACCTCCTTGGCGATACGCAGCGCCTGCCGGTTCAGCGACTCGAGGTCGCCCTCGCGGCCGATCATCGCCAGCTTCTCGCGGTGGGCGTAATAGGTGAATGCCTCAACCACGTCCGATCCGGCATGCACGTATTCTCGGTGCAGCCCGGCTACCATATCGGGCTCCTCGAGCACCACCTCTGGTACGAACGCCCCGGCCTGCAGGTAGCCGCGGCGCTCGAACTCGAATAGATACCCCTCGGCGCAGATCACCGGTCCGACGGCGAGCCGATCGAGAAGCTTACCCATGCACGACACCTCCACGGTCCTATAGTCGGAACGACTGTACCGGGAAAATTTGGACGTAGGGATACCTCGATGAAATCTTCCGCGCAGGTGGTCGTCATCGGCGGTGGTGTGGTTGGCGCCTCGGTCCTGTTCCACCTAACCGAGCTGGGCTGGACGGATGTCGTGCTCGTCGAGCGCAAGGAGCTCACCGCCGGCTCGACCTGGCACGCTGCGGGCGGCATGCACACGCTCAACGGTGACCCTAATGTCGCGAAGCTGCAGCAGTACACCGTCGGGCTGTATCGTGAGATCGAGCAGCGCTCCGGCCAGAACTGCTCCATCCACATGCCTGGCGGACTGATGCTGGCCAGCGACCGGGAGCGGATGGACTGGCTGCGGATGGCCCAGGCCCGCGGCCGTTACCTTGGCATGGATATGGAGATCATCTCGGCGGCCGAGGCAAAGCGGATGTTCCCGCTTCTGGAGGAGCAGTACTTCATCGGTGCGCTCTTCGACCGGGCCGAGGGTCACGTCGACCCGACCGGGGTCACCCAGGCCTATGCCGGCTGCGCGCGGCAGGCCGGCGCCGAGATCTACCAGCACACCTGGGTGAGCGGCCTTCGTCAGCGCCCCGACGGCACGTGGGACGTCATCACAGACTCCGGCGAGATCCACGCCGAGCACATCGTCAACGCCGGCGGGCTGTGGGCACGTGAGGTGGGCCGGATGATCGGCCTGGAACTGCCCGTGCTTGCGATGGAGCACATGTACTTGATCACCGAAGACGTGGATGAGGTGGCCGAGTACAACGCGGCCACCGGACACGAGCTGCCGATGGGCCTGGACTTCGATGGCGAGCTCTACATCCGCCAGGAGGGCGGCGGGATGCTGCTCGGCACGTACGAGCAGGCATGCGTGCCCTGGTCGCCCCGCGAGACGCCGTGGACCTTCGACCAGCAGTTGCTGGCCCCCGATCTCGACCGGCTCGCCCCGTCGCTGGAGATCGCGTTCAAGCACTATCCGGCGCTGGCTGACGTGGGGATCAAGAAGGTGATCAATGGGCCGTTCACCTTCGCGCCGGACGGCAATCCGCTGGTCGGCCCGGTGCCCGGCGTGCGCAACTGCTGGGTGGCCTGCGCGGTGATGGCCGGTCTGTCGCAGGGCGGCGGTGTTGGACTCACCCTCGCGCGCTGGATGGTCGACGGCGATCCGGGTGAAGACATCTGGGCGATGGATGTGGCCCGCTTCGGCAACTGGGCAAGCCTCGCCTACACCAATGCCAAGGTGCGCGAGAGCTACCGCCGCCGGTTCCGTATCACATTCCCCAACGAGGAGCTCCCGGCCGGCCGGGCACTGCATACCACGCCGGTCTATGACCGGCTCACCGCCCACAACGCGGTATGGGGCGCGAGCTTCGGGCTCGAGCATCCCCTGTGGTTCCAGCAGCCGGGGGAGGAGCCGCGCGAGGACGTGACGTTCCGTCGCTCCAACGCCTACCCGGCCGTCGCTGAAGAATGCACCACAGTGCGCGAACGCGTCGGGCTCACCGAGTGCTCCAACTTCGCCAAGTACCGCGTGACCGGCACCGGCAGCGCCGGCTGGCTGCAGCGGCTGTTCACCAACCGGCTGCCGCGAGCCGACCGGATCAACCTCACCGCCGCCCTGGATCCCAACGGTCACATCGTCGGGGAGTTTTCCGTGGCGCGGGTCGGTACAGACGATTTTTTCCTGTTCGGCTCGCACGTCGCCGAAGCGCATCACTCGCGCTGGTTCTTTGGCCACCTCGCTGATGGTGTGCGGTTCGACGTGCTGGGCTTGTCCTTGGTGGGCCTCTCGCTGGCCGGACCGGCCGCCCGCGACGTGCTGCAATCGGTCACTGACGCTTCTCTGGCCACCGAGAATTACCCGTTCATGGCGTTCCGACGGATCGACGTTGGGATGATCCCCGCTTACGTCGGCCGGATGACCTACACCGGGGATCTTGGCTACGAGATCTGGGTCGCACCGGAGTACCAGCGAGCACTGTTCGATCTGCTGTGGCAGGCTGGGAAGCCATACGGCATCGGCCTGTTCGGGTTCCGGGCGTTGATGTCGCTGCGTATGGAGAAGATGTTCGGTACGTGGGCGCGCGAATACCGTCCGATCTACACGCCGGTGCAGGCGCGAATGCACCGATCGCTCAAGCTCGATCATGACTTCATCGGCCGCGCTGCGGTGGAGGCGGAGCTGGCGCGCGGCCCGGCTCGAACGCTCGGCTACTTCGACATTACCCCCGACCCGGCGGAACCGGCCGACGTCGTCGGCGACGAGCCGATCTGGCACGGTGGGGCGGTGGTGGGCTGGGTGACGTCCGGCGCGTATGCGCATTACAGCCGCCGCTCGCTAGCG
>JASHYW010000438.1 GCA_030042885.1 Streptosporangiaceae bacterium
CCCGAGGCGGCACCGCCCTCGAACGCCACGAAGTGCCGCACCTGCGGCATCCGGTCCCGGACGCCGGGGGGCACCTCGCCGCGGACCGCGGCGGGAGCGCTGGCCATGGAGATCAGCACGGTCGGCGCGGCGCACAGCCGGGTCACCTTTTCGTCCCTGATCAGTGCGAAGATGGTCGCCGGGTCGACCTTGCGCAGGCAGATGTGGGTGCCTGCCGCCGCCGTCACCGTCCAGGTGTAGGTCCAGCCGTTGGCGTGGAACATCGGCAGCGTCCACAGGTACCGCTCGCCCACTGCCATCGGCAGGTGGATCAGGGTGCCGATCGTGTTGAGGGCGGCGTTCCGGTGCGTGATCATCACGCCCTTCGGGCGCGCCGTGGTCCCGCTGGTGTAGTTGATGGAGATCAGGTCCCGCTCACCGATCTCCGGCCGCTCGAAGGACGGGTCGGCGGCGGCGATCGCCGCCTCGTAGTCAAGCCAGCCGTCCGTGGCGTCCTCGAAGGCGACGAAGTGCCGCACCTCGGGCATCTGGTCGCGGACGCCGTCGATCGTCTCCAGGTAGTCGCCGTGGGCGCAGAGCACCGTGGCGCCGGAATGGTTCACGATATAGACGAAATCTTCCGGGGTCAGCCGGTAGTTGATCGGCACCAGGACGGCCCCGATCTGCGGCACCGCGTAGAAGGACTCGAGCTGCGCGTGCGTGTTCGGAGCGATCGTGGCCACGCGGTCGGACTGCGCCACGCCCAGCTCCTGCAGCACCGCGGACCAGCGGTCGCAGCGGTCGAAGAACTGCCGGTAGGTCAGGCGAAGCTGGCCATCGACGACCGCCTCGCGGTCAGCGTGCAGCCGCCGCGTCCGGCGGGCGAAGTCAACGGGCGACAAAGGTGTATCCATGCCGTCACATTGTGGCGGCCTGACCGCAACCTGCAGAGCCCAGGGTCCCGGACCCGCGGGGCCCTGGGACGCAGGCCAAAGTAATAGCAGTCTCGTCGGTATCACGGCTCCCACGGCTACCAGTGGCGTGTGGGCCCGCCCGTCATGGGCCGCGCTGGCTGCCCCAGGCCGTCATGGGCCGTGCGCGCCCGCCTGGTCCCCGATGACGGCATGATCCGTGCCGGTTACAAGCGGTGTTATCGTCTCGTGATTGCGGCCATCGGCGGTCCGTAAACCGGCCGCGGATTTTCTGGCCGAAGTACTGCGCAATGGGGCGGTCTTTCTGGCATTGTTGAGCGCCAGCGGTACTTGTGCGGGGCGGGCCAGACGGCGCACCAGGTCAGGTGCAGCGGGTCGGTGTCGCGGCGCATGTTACCGCGCGGCCCGCACCCGGAACGGCGGCACTTCACCGAGTCGGCATCTGGTGTCAGACGGGCATGGCCGACGAAAGGACTGCCTTGTCGCGACACCGGACCGGGACTCGCAGTAATCGGCGGAAGCGGGGCCTGATCCGGCGTGTCGGCATTGTCTTTCCTGTCGCTGTTATCGCTGCGATTGCGGTCATCGGGGTCGCGGTGGGCGCCGAGGTATTCGCTCCAGGATCGGGTGCGTTCAGCGCCGCCGACGCTCTCGAGGCGGTCCCAGGCAGTCACACCATGGCCTTGCTGGAGGCCGAGCGCGAGCAGCTGATCACGATGACCGCGGCGGCGCGCACGGTCACCCTGGTGGCCAACCCGGTGCTGGCCTCGCCCGCCGGGCTCGCCACGGCCAACCCGGGCACCGGCTCGGGCACGGGTGGCGGCGGGATCGTCTACGTGGCCTCCACGCCGCCCGACCCGCACACCGCGCAATCGATTGCCTACAACATGATGGCCAGTTTCGGCTTCAACCCGGCCACGTATTTCGGCTGCCTGCTGGACCTGTGGGACCGGGAAAGCGGCTGGGTGTACGACGCGGAGAACGCCAGCGGCGCCTACGGCATCCCGCAGGCCCTTCCCGGCAGCAAGATGGCCAGCGCCGGACCGGACTGGCAGACAGACCCGGCCACCCAGATCAGGTGGGGCCTCGGCTACATCAAGGCGATCTACGGGAATCCCTGCAGCGCATGGGCTTTCGAGGAAGCCAACGGATACTACTGAGCGCGGATTAGGCTGTCCGGCATTTCGCTATCGCCGAACGCCCTGCCTCGCTATCGCCGAAGGCCCCGGCGCTATCGCCGAACGCCCCCGCCTCACCATCGCCGAACGCCGCGCCCACCCTTTCCGGTGATCCCCTGCTGCGTTAGCCGCGGATTGTATACCGTTCTACATGCAGTGATGAATTTACTACATGAAGTGAAAATTCAGGCAGCATACCGACTCCGGCGAACCGCGAATTGCCGAATCGCCGCGGACTTATGTCGCCTGCTATCGGACCCGATGCGAAGTTTCGCCGCCAGTGTGAGTTTCGTCATAGCGATTCGCGGAGATGTTCGCTTAGCGAGGAACGCTTAGGTAAACGCGCGATTTGCAGGCCATCGGCCCTCGGCCCGCCTGTCGCGGTGATCTACCTCACACCGATTTCGGTCACCGCACTCATTGGCGTCCGGCATGGTAGATACCCGACAGCACCCCGCCCGTGCGATGGCAACCTCGAGTTAGCCCGGCGCCCTGACCCGCGCCAAGTCCCACGCGCAGATGCCCGCCGCCCAGAGCGGCGGTTGCGATCGGGGGTGAAGCAGA
>JASHYW010000439.1 GCA_030042885.1 Streptosporangiaceae bacterium
ATCTGTTCCGGGGTCATGCCGATGCCTGCGATCCCCTCGCGGTATTTCGCAAGGTATGCCGTAACCTCGTGTGCTTGCGGGTGCCCCTCAAGGATCTGCGCAGAGCCTTCGAACGTGACGACCCCGCCGCCTTCGGCATCGCTGTTCAGGTGCAGCGACACCTTGGGATTGGTGCGGATGTTCCGCACTTTCCAGGAGTGTGGCTGGGCGTACATGAGGAATACGTTCTCATCCCACAGGAACCAGACCAGGGACGACTGCGGCTGCCCGCCGGGAGTCACCGTGGTGATCCAGGCGACGTTCTCGGTGCGCAGGCGCTCTGAGAGGGCAGCTGACTTCTCCGCGCTCAGATTCAGCACGCACCGAATCTATTCGGCCGGCCCCGCCAGCGAAGTGGCATGCGGCAATCAGCAGCTTCGGGGCGAACGCGGCGGCGTGCCTGGATCGATCCGTCCAGCGCACTGAGCGATGCCGGACGGCGGCATCATGCGCCTTGCTCCGGGCGAGGACCGATGACGTGGCGTAGGCGAGGCGCCGCGCAGCTGGAATCCCGAGCGATACGACTACGTCCGGTTCACCCCGCTACCAGCCATCGCCTGGCACAGGCGGCCAGCTCACCAGGCTGGTTCTCCCGCTCCACAGTGAAGGCGCTCATCTGGTGCCCCTCTACCGCCGAGCCGGCCGCGCTCCTCTCAGGCACGGCTCAGAACCCCCAGGCGTCGAGGCGGCGTCGTAATCACGGCCGTCTTCGAAGTCCGCAGGAGCGCCGCCATGCAGAACGCAGAAGCAACAGCACCGGCCCACGCCGGGGCCTGCCGAGATCCGCACCGTCCGTCCGCTCGCCGCAACAGCGGCGATGCGCCTGGCTCACCGCGGCCGGTTCCAAATGACGATGGTTTCGCCGACGCCAGGTCGTATCCCGCACCAGGCGTGTGCGTGATCATCCCGGTTGCGACCGCCCTGGTACTCACCTGTGCGCTAAGCCCGGCCATCACGTTCGTAGTGCTCCGCAGCAAGGGCTACAGCCCGGTAACCGCCAGCCTGGGCGTGGCCGCAGGCACCCTGGGACTGCTGGTGGCCGTCGCCGCTCCCAGCCACCTGCCCGCGAGCTGAACGACCGGCAACAAGATGGCGCCGTGGCCGACCACCGGTCACCGTCGCTAGCGTTCCTCGCGCCAGCGCGGCAGGTCTCGCCCCGGCGAACAGGCACTCGCACTCGTACTTCCACGCCTTGCCGACAGTTGTTCCGAGTGGATGTGGAGTCAGTCACACCGCCTGCCAGCGCTGACTCTCCACAAGCTCATGACGCAAGCGCATGACCGCACCGGCAGCAACCAGCGGCGGTAGTGGCATAAGGCGACTGCTGAGCAAGTGCTCAATCACGGTCTGCCAGCGCTCGCTGAGGCCGAGCCCGGAGCAAAGCTCAAGCCTGGAGTCAAGATGACCGTCGAGTATGTGCCAGAGCGCAGCTGAACCGGGACGGACCGGAGGGCCCGCGGAAACACGTAACGCTACCTGACTCGGCACTGCCATCACTGGGCTCCACGCCGGCCGGGGTGCGGCGGGCGCCGCTCCGGGCATCAGGCGGCCGGCGGCCGGGCTGGGCGGCGCGGGCCAGATGTGATGCCGGCCTTGGCCACCATCGCCTGCAGGCACGATCAGCTGGCCTGCGCGGGAAGCCGCACGGCCTCCCCGCAGCAGTCATGGTTGCGCTTGCGCACCACGTCGTCGTTTGTGCGGCTGCGGCGGCGAGAGCCAGGGCGTATCGGGCTTGGCGGCGGGCGATCACTGGTCGCAGGCGGCGCAGTACCGCGCCTGCGGGATCTCGGTCAGCCTCGAGACGGCGATGGCGGCGCCGCAGTGCTGGCACCAGCCGAACCGCCCGGCCGCCAGCCTCGACAGCGCGGCCTCGATCTCGCCCAGCGTGCGCCACTCGGTGACCGCCTGGTGCCACATCGTGCTCGCCCGCCGCAAGGCCGCCTGGCGCGCGTCCGGGCCGTCGGCCTCAGCGGCGGCGCGGCGGGCGTCGCGGCAGTCACGGCTGAGGGCGGTGACCTTCGCTTGGTGCTCCTGCCACCGGCACCCCAGCAGGGCACGCCAGTGCGGCAACGCTGCGGGGTGCAGGTGACGTGCCCGGTCGGCCGCGCTGCGTCGTGCCGTACCGTGCAGCGGGAAGATACCCAGGTCTGCTGGCATCGCGTTCCTTCCGTCCTTGGGCCGCCGATACTGGCTGCGTTGCTGTCACCCCGCAGGCCAGCACAAGCCGACCCTGTCACCCTGCTGTGAATACGGTTGTGACCACCGGGCCGGCGACCTCCGCTTCCCGGGCATCTCGGCGGTCCCGGCCGGGCCCGCCCCCCGGCGCCGGGCCGGCCACGGCGTGCCCGCCCTTGCCAACGACCGATCCGCGGCTATGACAGCGCGTTGTGTACCGCGGTGACGTCGGGGAAGATCGCTGCATGAGAGGACGCGTTGGGAGCGCGATCCGCGGGTCCGTTTCGCCGGGAGAACTTCTGGCCATCCCCACCGCCGCGGACAATTCAAGGTCGCACGCTATACGACTGAGGGCTTGGTGCTCCTTCTCGGCGCAAAGGAAGCCCGGACACCGCTGCCATGGCAAGCCATGGGGGGAGTTCCCGGCTTCCTGCGCGGCCGGGGCTGGGTGGCCATCGGCAGCCTCTATTCGACGGGCAGCCAGCCCGGCAGCATGGATGAGTACATGAAGTCTTGCCTGAGGCGGGCTACGGCCGGCTGGGTCGCTGTTGTGCTCGAGCGCGCAGGGGTCTTGATGATCAACCGTTCCCGGCCTGGCAGGGTAAAGCTGCGTTCAGGCTGGTAGGCGATGCCGGGGTCGGACGAGAGACGCGACTGGATGGTTACATCCGCGCTGCACTCGGCAAATGAACGCGTTCTCGGGCAGATGGGGCCGATCTTGATATCGGGTCACCTGTCGGCTGACAGTTGGCGGCTTGCCGAAGTCATCGCATGGCAGAAGCGGGCCTTCTCGGTGCTGGACTGCAACGTATAAATCATGCGGGGCGGCCGCATGACCACATGTGGGCCGACTGACCCTGGCGGGCTGCGCGATCGTCTGGGATTACCGCTACCTCGCGCCTGAGCCTCGTTGCGGCCTCCCGGCGGGATCTTTACGCTGCTCCCCATGGGGCTAGTCCAGGAGCTTGACTACAAGCTTCCCGTGCCTGGTGCCGTCCAGCGGGCCATGTGGCACATCTCTTCCTCACGGCCCGGTGCCTGGCTGTTGGCCAGGTCCATGCCCCAGGTAGACAAGTTCGTGCTGCGGATCAGCCGGGGCAAGGTGACGCTGGCAGGTGTCGCCTCGGGAATACCGGTCCTGACCATCACCACGACCGGGGCGCGCAGCGGCCTGCGCCGCACGACGCCGTTGCTGGGCGTGCCGGTCGGCGGCGACATCGCGATCATCGGCACCAACTTCGGGCAGCCGGGCACTCCGGGCTGGTACTACAACCTGCGGGCCCAGCCGCGCGCCGAGGTCACCTACCGGAACAGGACCGTCACAGCCACCGCCCGGGAGGCCGGCGGGGAAGAACGGCAGGCGATCTTGGGCCAGGCCAGGAAGATCTACGGCGGCTACGAGGCCTATGCGCGGCGCATCACCGGCCGCGAGATCCCCATCATGATCCTCAGCGGATAGACCGCTGTCTGTTCAGCGGATAGACCGCGGACAGGAGTCCCGTGTCGCAGACAGGTCGCTTAACAGCATTTAGGCAAAGCACGAGCGTCGGCGAGGTACGGTCGGCGTAGCAGGCGATCCGGTCCGTGCCGCGGGGAGGGAGGCCCCTCGATGAGCGTATTCACCGTAGACTTGCCGAACCAGCCCGGCGAGCTTGCCCGTCTGTGCGAGGCGATGGCCGGTGCCGGTGTCAACCTCGTCTTGTGCGCGACGACCCGCGGGGGAAACGGCGCTGTCGCGTTCGTCGCTGACGACGAGGCCAGCGCCGAGGCTGTGCTCCAGGACGCGGACATCGAATACACGATGCGCCCCGCGCTAACCATCCGGATGGAGAACGAGCCCGGTACCGGTGCGGCTACGTTCCGCAAGCTCGCTGACGCCGCGGTCAATACCGACCTGCTCCTGCCGGTCCGCGTCTCTGACGAGCTGTTCTTTGCCGTGATCTGCGTGGACGATGCGGACAAGGCCCGCAGCGTGCTTGGCGATCAAGTGGTCCACGAGCAGGATCCCACCTCCTAGCCCGGGCTTCCCGCTTCGCGCCCGGCCCCGCCCTCACCCGCCCGAGGACGTGCAGGCGGTGCTGCATCCCCGGCAGCGAGGATGTGCAGCGCGGCCAGGAGGCGATGCGCCCGCTACGCCATCGAACGCCGCACCCGGCCGGAGACGGCGCGCCTGGTTACCCCGGAAGAACCTGCCGCAGACGCGGAAGCAGCCAGGGACCTGCTTGCCAACCCTCCGCCGTCCAGCCGGTGCCAGGCTGGGACGCCCCGGGCGCCGCCGCCGCGGCGGCGCCCGAAGCTCACATCCTCCGGGGAATGAGCCTTCCCGGTGACCGGGCTGAGTTCACGGTGAACACTCTGCTGATGATCTCCGAAGCGGAAGGCCAGGCGGCCGGCCACTCGCCCACTGCGGTGACCAGCTCCAGGCGGGAACGTCACCGTCGGTGAGCCGGCACGGGCGGCATCCCGCGCTCACGCTTCCCCGCCATCGGCGCGGCCGGATTCCCGGCCAGCATCTACCCGCCACCCGCAAGCCACAGGACCTCAACCTCGCCGGCCTGCCCTTGGTGAATAGCTGCCGGTGATCGACCTTCCGGCACCATGGTCGATAGCGCACCACACGGTCCACCAGCGCTCCAGCTCAGTAGGACTCGGCGTCGAAGAACCACCGCGCGATGTCGAGCTGGGGAAGTGCACGTCCGCCCATCCACAGGCTCATGATCTTTGAGTCTCGCCAGTGCTTCTCCACGTCGCCTTCCCGCGCGTATCCGAAGGCCCCCATCAGGTCCATCGCCTTATTCGCGACGACTGTGAGCTGGTCCGACACGTAAAGCTTGGTCACCCGGGTCCGCGCCAGCATCTGCGGCGTATGACCGGGACCATAAAGATCCGGGCGGTCGAGCATCCGGGCCTTCAGGTAGGTCTCAGCGCGGCTGGTCTCGATTGCGACGGCGATATCTGCCAGCACTCCGGCGGTGATCGTGTGCTCCTTCAGCAGCTTCCCGCCGACCACCCGGGTGCCGCACCAGTCACGGACCAGCTCGTAGACGTTGCGCATCACGCCGATACATTGTGCTGCAGTTCCAACATTGCCCGAGGCTAGGAAGGCGCGCGCGGCCTCCGCGTCGGCTCCGGGACCGTGAGCGCGGTACTCGGCGGGCACCCGGACGTGGTCAAACCAGACGTCGCTATTCCAGTCGCTCGCCATTCCCGCCTTCCGGTACGGCGTTCCCTGGGTCACGCCGGGCGTACTGGCCGGGACGTAGATGATCGCGAAGGCATCCTTGCCGCCCGCCGGATCGGTCGTGCAGAAGACCGCGAACACATCCGCCAGCCCCCCCGAGTTGGTGGGCCACAGCTTGTGGCCGTTGACGACCCACTCATCGCCGTCCAGCCGGGCAGTCGTCGCGATGTGGCGGCCACCAGTGCCGTCAAGGTTCTCGACATCCGAGCCGCTGCGCGCGTCGGTGATGGCGGCCGAGCCAACGTACCAGCGTTCAGTGCCGAGGAACTTTGGCGTGAAAAGCTCCATCAGGTACCGATTGGGACGCGGGGGCATGATAG
Organism: Streptosporangiaceae bacterium; assembly: GCA_030042885.1. Next base: position 5,776 of record JASHYW010000439.1, read on the forward strand.
GTGACATGGCCCAGACCGAGCAGCTTGCCGCCGTGGCGAGCCCGGAGTCGGCCCGGGCGATCTCTTCCAGGCACTGGGCCGAGGTTATGGCGTTCATGCCACCTCCGCCGTATTCCTCCGGCCAAGCCGCCCACTGATACCCGCTGTCCACGCACAACGACTTGAGAAGCCGGTGGCTGATCTCATGTCGCTGCCAGTCCTCATCGAGCTCCCTGCGAACCGCGATGACCTCGTCGTCAGCCCAGCGCCGGATGGCGCCAAGCAACTCCGCCGAATCCGCTGAGATCCACTCAAGCGGCAACGAGAATGGGTCGCCAGTCTCCACTGTGTCCCCTCCGCGTGGCCTAGCCAGAAATTGCCGCACGCTCCCGGCCGCAGCGCCCTCTGGGCGGGAACGCGGCCGGTACGTATTTGCTGGCGCCCCGGTAGATTGTCTCCCCGCGGGCCTCCATGCTCGCTCGGTCTGCCCGGACTCGCCAGGCCGGGTGCATCGTACGCCACCATCGGTTAGCGGCGAAGGTCATGAGTTCATCGCTCCGCGCACCGTGGCAGCGCGGACGTGCCTCTTCGTAACAACAGCCAGCCTTGGCCGACGGCCTCATCACCCGCCGCGATGAAGTACCGGATCAGCTCAGCGCGGGCAGGCTCGGGAAACGCGCGCAGCTGCGCCAGCTCATCCTCTGAGAACACGTCCCTGGTCGCAGACGGCGTACCTTCCCCCGACGAGCAGACCCCGATGGAGAACACCTAACCGGCCCGGACGCTCACATGCCCCAACCCGGCAATCCAGCCATACGCTGGATGATACGGCGAGCCCAGCAAGCCACCGTAAAGGAAGGAATCCCCATGGCCTCTCCCCCGCGTCGCGGGACCATTGGCCGGTTTGCTGTCCTGGCGTGCGCGCCCGCCACGGCGCTCGCCATCGCCTGTTCCGCCGCCGCGGGCACTGGCTCCGCGGCAGCGACGTCTGCCCGGGCGTCTTCTGCAGCCGGAGCCGCCGCACCGGCATCCTCCGCAGCGGCCTCGCCGCCCAGCGCCTACGTCGACGTCTCGGTCGCGACGGTCTGGACCGCGCCGGCCAGTCCGCGGCCGGTTGATCATCCGGCGCTGACCAATCCCGTCAATATCCCGCGCTGGCTCAGCGACATGACGCTCGCTGACAAGCTCGGCCTCACCGATGACAACTTGACCCAGACCCAGGCGCTGTATGGCAACCGGGTCTACATCCTCGCCAGGCAGGCGGGATGGGACGAGGTAGCGGTGCCGGGACAGCCCACGCCCAAGAACCCGCTCGGCTATCCGGGCTGGGTTCCCAGCGTGCAGCTCACCGCTGGCCACGGGTTCGCGGCGCTGCAGAGCCACCGGCCTTTTGCCCTCGTCCAGGCGCCGACCGCATGGCTGTATGACAACTCCGCGCTGACGCGGGAGAACATGCAGATCAGCGCCAATACACGGCTGCCGGTGCTGGCCCGCGCCGGCCAGGCGATCCTTGTCGCAACGCCCGACGGCGGCACCAAATGGCTGTCCGCCCGCGACGCGACCGTCTACCGGTCGGCCAGCGACATTCCGTACCCCACAGGTGCCAGCCTGGTGGCCTACGCCGAACGGTTCCTGGACACGCCGTATCTGTGGGCCGGGCGCTCCGGGTTCGCGTTCGACTGCTCGGGCTTCACCTCCACCATCTACCAGGTGAACGGCATCACCATTCCCCGCGACGCCGGCGCCCAGGCTCAGTACGGGGGCGGCCGTATGGTCAGCGAGAACGATCTGCAGGCCGGTGACCTGCTGTTCTACGCCACCAGCCAGGACCCGAGCTCGATCTACCACGTTGCCATGTACATCGGGCACCAGCAGATGATCGAGGCCTACGACGCCGCCACCCCGGTGCGGATCACCGCCGTCCGCTTCGGCCCGGATTACTGGGGCGCCGAGCGCTTCCTGCGGGGGCTGCCAGCCGAAACGACGCCGCGGCCCCAGGCCGCCGGAAGACTACGACCGATTCACCAGCTCCCGCACCGCTACCTGGAAGCGGTGCTGGTAACAATGGACCCGTCAGCACCGCAATGGCGGCCGGTTTCCTGAACTGCCCTGGTATGCGCTAGGGCATGGGTGGCCGTCAGCGTGGCCAGCGCGTCGACGGGACCCCGGCTCCGCGCGTGTCGTTCTTCGGGGGCCCGGATAGTCCACGCGGTGCTCGTGCCGGCGGCTCCGTCCCGAAATTGCACCCTTGTCCAAGGCTAGTGGCTGGCGGCGGGGAGGCGCTCAGGCCGATAATGTGCTGTCTCCAACGGGCACGTTGCTGGGCGGGCTGAATCGTGGAAGAGCTGCGTCGGGGCGACCCGCAGCAGATCGGGTCGTACCGGCTGCTTGGCAGGCTGGGCAGCGGCGGGATGGGCCAGGTGTTCCTGGGCCGTTCTCCCGGTGGCCGACTGGTAGCAGTCAAGGTGATCCGCCCGGAACTTGCTGACCATTCTGATTTCTGCCGCAGGTTCGCCCGCGAGGTTGCCGCTGCCCGGCGGGTGAGCGGCATATTCACGGCCCCGCTAGTTGACGCCGATCCGGACGCGCCGCAGCCCTGGCTGGTGACGGCCTACGTCGACGGGCCATCGCTCGCCGACCATATTCGGCGTGGCGGCGCCATGCCGGAAAGCGACGTTATCCGACTGGGCAGCGCGCTCGCCGAGGGGCTGGCTGCCATCCATATGGCCGGCATCGTGCACCGTGATCTGAAGCCAGCCAACGTGCTGCTGGCAGGTGACGGCCCAAGGATCATCGACTTCGGCGTGTCCCGAGCGGCCGAGGCCACGGCGCTGACGCGGACCGGGCTGGTGATGGG
>JASHYW010000440.1 GCA_030042885.1 Streptosporangiaceae bacterium
GAGCCGTCCGGCCACGTCGCCTCAGGCTCCCCCCGACCTTCTGAAACGCCAGCCCCGAGCCGCCGGCCGGGCTCGTCAGCACCAGCCAGTCCTGCCCTTTCCGGTCCGGCTGGCCCGGTCCGGGCGGCTCGTCGCCCGGGCGGTACCGCAGGCCGAACAGCTGCCGGCAGAACTCGGCCAGGCGCCGCGGGTCAGTGGTGTCCAGGACCGTCTGCCGGATGACCGGGAACGCCCGCTCATTACCCATACAGCCACAGTAGGCGCGGGCGCAGTCGATCAAGCTCCGCCCCCGACCCGCCGGGCACACCAGCAACAACGCCGGGCATTGAATCCGGGCCTCTCAAAGTCCCGCACGTCCAGCTGATACTGGCGCATCCTTCAAGGCCTTACCGACTTCGCGGCCGGCTCAAACAACTACCGCCGATAGCGCACCATCGTCCTATCAGCCCGGACCGGCGAATAACGCCACGATTGAAAGGACCTGACCAGTTACCTCCTGGCTAGCTCGACCTCCAGGGCGAGCAGACGCTCGGCAACTGCTGACAACTCGCTCGCGGTGAGGATCCAGTCCCTGAAGTGGCGATCGTACGTGACCTTCTCCTTGCCCCGTTCAACCGCACTCGCGGCGACGCGGTGGCGGGACGCTAGTTGCGTACACGCCTTGCCGAGGCTGGACAGGGCACTGGCATGTGCGCGGAGCGTATTCCTGTACTCGCCGGCCACCAGGTCATGATCCATCCGGATCATCGCCCGTGTCAAACTTTCCTTGACAATCTCAATCAAGGAGATCTTGACATCCATGCCCTGGACATCGCAGTATATGCCGGTTTACGTGCGAAAATGGGGCAGGACTGTCAAGTTGTCCTTGCCCAACAAGACTTGTACTCAACAGGAGGAGGAAAACGGCAGGGGACGTTTGCGCAGGGCGGCCATTGAGACGAGCCTGATGTTCCGATGTCCGGCAGCCGATGCCGATTGAGGCCATGCCATGTGCAGCGTTCTCACCCATCTTCTCAATCCCGCCCCCTTGCTGGCGGCCGTCACGGCTGCAGGAGCATCACTACGGGCTGTTTTCCGTTACCCGCACATGTGGCGATACCTGGAATCGCGCCGGCAAAACGATGCGCGGAGATCGCGTGCGCGGATCGCCTCCAGGGGAACGGGCAACCGCCGTCGGTGCGAGCGAGTGCAGGACATGTAGCGAACGAGGCCGCAACGATGGAAGGCAATCCGCGGAATCGCGCCGCTGACCAGCGCCTACGAGTTCGGAGGTGGCATCAGGGGTCAAAGCCGTCCGCTGTGTATCCGTGCGCTCGGGCTTTCTTTCTGGATCTCGGTGGTGCCGCCGAAGATCGCCATAATCGACAGGGACGGTCGACTGTAGCGTTGGCAGGGGTTCTTGCCGTTCACAAAGAAGATCTGGCCCGGTGACCAGGTCGCTATCCAGGGCAGCCCTCGCCAGATCCCTCGCGGGGAAGCCAGTCTCCTCTGGCAGGAACGGCCGTGAGCCATTCCAGCACTCGAGCTGTTATTACTCGCAGGTAGAGCGCCCGTATTCCTGGAGGTCCGATGACGGGGCCGTATCACTACAAGAGAGCCGAGGAGATCCTCGCTGAGATCGAGGCCGCAAACGCCGTGTCCAACGAGGCAGACACGGCCCTCGCGATCCAGGCCCAGGCGCATGCCATTCTCGCGCTAGCCGCCGCTACCGCGGTCGACCCCGGCTGCCAGAGGCACGAGTGGCACGACGTCGCAGGGGTCAGGCACAGCACCACCTGACTTGCCCTATGGTCTGCTCGCGCCGCGGCTGCGGGCGATGATCTCCTTCTGGATCTCGGCGGTGCCACCGACGATCGACTGGACGCGGCTGAGCGCTCAGAGCTCGCGATCGTGGCGGCGAGCAGCGGACTAGTGTTCCCGCCGGTCAAGGCGGGCTCCATCGGGTCAGCGCGAGCCGCAGCGTTCGCCCGGTGCGATCTGGGCGGCGATCACCCGCCAGGGGATCGTCTCACCGCGCCGCAACTCCCCGAGCCGCGGCGTGGCCCCCACGACCACACCGAACCAGCGGCCGCGGATATCCCAGCCGTCGATCCGGACGTCCACCCCGGTGAGCTCATCGCGGCACAACTGCCACAGATCCTCGGGATGCACGATGCCAGCGACGGCGACCAGGTGGGGCCGTGCTCCCGCGAGCCGCCGCGCGGCAATCAGGACCTCAGCCGGGGTCAGGACGCTCACCACAACAGCATGGGCACGTCCGGCGCTCGATCACCACCGTGGCCGGGGGCCGCGGAAGGCTTCCCATGCGATGGCAACCGCATTGGCACGTCATTGGCGGGCGACGGCCAGAGAGCGCCGAAAATGTCGCGTATCATTCTGGACCTTCTGTTGGACCTGCCGACAGTTCGCGGCGGCGGCCGGTGCGGCTCGCCTGGCCTTTCTGCAGCTCAGGTGGCAGGCCATCCGCGTCGTGATGCCGGTGGCGGATTCCCGAAATGGCGTCGGCAATCCAGTGAATCGCTCAGCCATCATGAAGATCCTTCGGGATTGCTGAACCGATGGTGCGGTGGGCAAGTGAGCGAGGTGCTGGTGACCTGCGCCACCGGGGTGGCATCGGCCGGGCCCGATACTTGGCATGGTGGACAGAACCGATGCGGGGAAGGGACGGCCCGCACCGGCTGCCTCCAGGGGGCCGGTGCTGGGCACGGCCGCGGCTTACGCGGCCGGTGTTGTCGCGTTCGCCTATGCGCTGGTGAGCCTGTACTGGGCGCTGGGCGGGCGTGGCCTCATCAGCACCGTCGGCGGATATGTGGAGCAGTTCGCCCGCCGGGGCGGAGCCGCTCCGGTGCTGGTGGCCTGGGCAGTGACGGTGGCGAAGGCCGCAGGGGGTCTGCTCGCGTTGGCGCTGGTCCGGCCCTGGGGGCGGCTGGTTCCGAGGGTATGGCTGCTGATCGGTTCCGCTGGTGCCAGCATGGTGCTGATTGTGTACGGCGGTCTTTATGTGCTGGCTGGCGCGCTTGTCCTGTCGGGCGTGATCCACCGTTCGGGGAGCACGGACTGGACGGCGTTGCGCTGGCACGTCGGGGTCTGGGACCTGTGGTTCCTGGTGTGGGGAATTCTGCTGGCGGCGGCTACGGCCGGATATTGGCGGCGAACCGCAGACTGCGGCACCCGGAACCGGCAGCGCTGAGCGCCATGGGCCGTCCGGATCACTGAACTCGGCCCCAAAACGCTGTGCATGACCCTTCAGAAATCGCGAACTCTCGGAGGTCTGCTTGCAGTGCCGAGCATGAACAGCCTGCCCAACAGATACGACGTCACCGTACGGGTCGCCGTATGGGTCACCGGGGATGACGGCCGTCCCCCGACCCGGCGGCCTTCGCGGTCGCAGCCAGCCGGGCAGCATCCAGCATGAACGCAAGCGTCATCAGCGCGCACACGGCCGAGGAGGCCATCTGCGTTGCCGGCGTAGCCGCGCCAAACCGGCGCTTGACGGTTGCCGTCGCCCTGGCCGTCGTCGCCAGTGCGCTCAACGCGGAGGATCCGGTCCCGTCACCCAGCCGGTGAGCGGCCGGTGCCCGCGGTCGTGTGGCGGTTCGAAGAACACCGTCTGCCTGAGCTGGTCGTGGCAGCTGTTGCACGTGACCCGGACGTGTCCCATGCCCCGACCACGCCCGGCAGCCTCCTGGGCCGGCTCGCAGAGGCACGGTGTCCAGCTCACCTGCGCCCTGCCGGGCCACAGCTGGTGACCGAACGGGCAGGATTCAGGCTTGTTTTCGAACAGAGAAGCGGACATCGAAACGATCACGGCCTGACCAGCTGCCACGAATCAATGACCATCGTGACACGCACGGAGGACCGGTACCGGGAACCAGGCCCCTGCCGTGTCACAGCTCAACGGGTTTGGTGCTCGATATAGCCCTTGCCGCAGCGGCTGCGACGACGCCCTTCACCTTGGCTCAACTCAACCGCAGCGGAGCCAAGGGAGACCTGAAGGAACTGAACGGCTGGAACCCCCGCAAAGCTCACCCGCTACGGCATCAGCGCCCGCAGCACCCACGTTTACTGCACCTACGACCGCATCATGACCGACATGTGATGCCACGGCTCTGTGGGCCGCCGGAGGCCTCTGGCGAGCCCCCACAAAAATCCCACAAGTACGCGTCCCGGCGTCCCGGGCCGCCCCCACGAGAATCCCACTTTTCAGGCGGTCTGTCATTGCTGAGAGCATCCACGATTGTCAATGCCTTCAGCCGCTCTAAATTAGCTGCATAAAGGCTTATCGGGGCCTTGGGCTAATTAATTAGCGGCGCGACTGCCTCACCGAACCGTGAGTTCTTGACCAGGACATTCCCCAGAAACGCGACGCTTCGAACATGCTCCAGCAGGTAAGCGCTGTGGTTGAGGGCAAGCAGCTCACGATACAGGCCGACGGCTTCGCTGGAGACCGGCACGGCCTCGGCCTGGCGACCGCTCGGCCGGTCCAGGCTGGTGTGTGTCCATTCGTATCTCATCGCGGTGCGCGGGTCGGCCAGTCCGGCTGAGGCCGGGCCACCTGACGGCGCAGCCACAACAGGCTCGGTCCGCGCTTCTCGTGGTCGCGTAGCGTGACAAGCGGGCACATTGCAATTGGCTCGAACAATTTCATATCGCCGAGTATGCGCACCTCGGCAAGGGGCGCGAAGAGCTTAGGTCTGCGCCCGGAACGACCAGTTCTGTCTGCGGCCGAGCCCAGCTCGTCCCTGTCTGCTCCAACCCCGTTCGGCTTGTTGTCAATCGCTCTCCTTGACATGCTTGAACTGCTGGGTGAGCGAGATCGGGACCAAAGAAGGGTTCCGGTCAGTC
>JASHYW010000441.1 GCA_030042885.1 Streptosporangiaceae bacterium
GGTCTTCTCCGCGACGCAGTGGTTCACGCACTCGCCGACTCCCTCGATCCAGGTGCGCAGCACGTTGCCCGGCCGCAGGTAGACCGGCGGCTTCCTGACGTCGCCCACGCCGCCGGGCGTGCCGGTGGCGATGAGGTCACCTGGCCGCAAGGTGATCACCTGGCTGGCGTACGCTGCGATCTCCGCCGGGCCGAACAGCATGTCCGAGGTCCGCGCCCGCTGCATGACCACCCCGTCGACCTCGCAGCGGACCTCGAGGTCGGCCGCGTTCCCGACCTCGTCCGGCGTGACCAGGTAGGGCCCGGCCGGCGTGGAGTGCTCGAACATCTTGCCCTGCAGGAATTGCGAGGTGCGCCGCTGCCAGTCCCGCATCGACACGTCGTTGACCACCGTGTACCCGGCGATGGCCGCCGCGGCCTCCTCCGGCGTGGCCCGGTATAGCGGGCGGCCGACGACCACCCCCAGCTCGACCTCCCAGTCGACCCGCTCGCTCACCGATGGCAGGGCCAGGTCGTCCCGCGCGCCCAGCAGGGTGTCGGCGAACTTGGCGAACAGCGTCGGGTACTCGGGGAACTCCCGTCCGGTCTCCAAGATGTGCGCCCGGTAGTTCAGCCCCACGCAGATCACCTTGCTAGGCCGGGGCACGACCGGCGCGAAGTCGGCCTCCGCGACCGGTACCACCACCTTCTCCTCCCACGTCCGTCCTGGTCCCTCCCCGCCGTCGGCGAGCAGCTCACCCACGTCGGCGGCATCCAGCGTGATCAGGATGTCCCCCTCCAGCCTCGCCGCGGTGGTCCCGTACTCAGTCCGGATGGTGGCAAATCGCATAGCGCCGACTCTAGCGTGCTGCCGCCCGCAGCCTGAGCCGGCAGCCGTTCGCCGCGACCGGACCGTGTCCCGGCCGGCCTTGACCACGCACGTATGGGTCTGCGCACGATGGCAGCCATGGAGCGCACTCCCGGCAAGGTCGTCGCGGTGCATGTCAGCTACCGGAGCCGCGCGGCCGAGCGCGGCATGATGCCGGCCTGGCCGTCGTACTTCCTCAAGCCCCCCTCGTCACTGGCCGGCAGCGGCGATCCGGTCGCCCGGCCGCCCGGGTGCGAATTGCTGGCCTTCGAGGGTGAGGTGGCGCTGGTCATCGGGCGCCGCGCCCGCCGGGTCGGCCGCGCCGACGCGTGGGATTGCGTATCGGCGCTCACCGCCGCGAACGACTTCGGCGTCTACGACCTGCGCTACGCGGACCGGGGCTCCAACGTGCGGTCGAAGGGCATCGACGGCTTCACCCCGGTCGGCCCCCGGCTGCTTGACGCGCGGACCGTCGACCTGGCCGCGCTGCGCCTGCGTACCTGGGTGAACGGCGAACTGGCCCAGGACGCCTGGCCCGGCCGCGACATGCTGTTCGGCTTCGATGACATCGTCGCGGACCTGTCCCGGCTCATCACGCTGGAACCCGGCGACCTGATCCTGACCGGCACGCCCACAGGCTCGACCGTGGTGAACCCCGGCGACGTGGTGGAAGTCGAGGTCAGCGCGGGGGACCAGTCGTCGGGCCGGCTGCGCAGCCCGATCGTCGAAGCGGACTACCGGCTGGAGCCGCCCGGCGCCATGCCCCGGGCCGGCGACGCCGAGCGCTCGGCCGCCTACGGCGCCGCGCGCGGCGTCCCGCCCCTGGACCACCAGGCCGCGGTCCTCGCCGGGCTGCGCGAGGTGTCCACCGCGACGCTGGCGGCTCTGCTGCGCAGGCGCGGGCTGAACGGCCTGACCCTGGACGGGCTGCGCTCCACCCGCCCCGGCACGCGGATGGCCGGGTACGCCAGGACGGTGCGGTACCTGCCGCTGCGGGAGGACCTGTCCGGCAGCCACGGCGCAGGCATGAACGCGCAGCGGCGCGCGATCGAGGCCATCCGCCCGGGTGAGGTGCTGGTCATCGAGGCTCGCGGCGACACCACCGCGGGCACGATCGGCGACATCCTGGCCCTGCGCGCCGAGGTGCGCGGTGCCGCCGGCATCGTCACCGACGGCGCGATCAGGGACAGCGCGGTGCTGGCCGGGCTCGAAATCCCCGTCTATCACGCCGCCGCGCACCCGGCCGTCCTCGGTCGGCGGCACGTGCCGTGGGAGACCGACGTCGCCGTGGCCTGCGCCGGGGCCACGATCCTGCCGGGCGACATCCTCGTCGGCGACGCCGACGGAGTGGTGGTGCTGCCGCCCGCGATCGCCGCCGAGGTCCTGGCCGACGCACGGGAGCAGGAGCGCCAGGAAGAGTTCATCGCCGAGCGGGTCGCCGCGGGCGAGCCGACCGAGGGCCTGTTCCCGCTCGGCGAAGGCTGGCGCCCCGCCTACGAAGACTGGCTCGCCCGGCAGCCGCCCCCCCACCCCCATCCCCACCCCGACCCCCACTCCCAGCCCCAGCCTCAGCCCCAGCCTCAGCCCCAGCCGGAACGTTGTGACAGCGTGACGGTTATAACCGGCTCAGTGCCACAACGTTCCGGCGAGTCCGGCCCTGGCCCCGATGCATCTGATGCTGCTGATACGGGTGATGCCCAGTGACTGTCCCGCCCAGGCTCCCCGCCAAGCTCGAGCACTTCATCGGCGGCACGCACGCCCCCAGCGCGGACGGCGCCACCTTCGAGGTCGCCGACCCGGTGACTAACAAGCCCTACGCCAGTGTGGCGGCCGGCGACCCCCAGGACATCGACCGCGCCGTGGCCGCCGCCCAGGTCGCGTTCGCCGAAGGCCCGTGGCCGCGCCTGGCCGGCCGGGCCCGGGCCAGCATCCTGAACAAGATCGCCGACGGCATCGAGGCCCGCGCGGCGCGGATCGCCGAGTTCGAGACGTTCGACACCGGGCTGCCTGTCACCCAGGCCCGCGGCCAGGCGGCGCGGGCCGCGGAGAACTTCAGGTTCTTCGCCGACATGACGGTGACGCTGCACGAGGACGCGTTCCGGACCGCCGCGCAGTTCGGCTACGTGATCCGCAAGCCGGCCGGGGTGGCGGGCCTGATCACCCCGTGGAACACCCCGTTCATGCTGGAGACCTGGAAGCTCGCGCCCGCGCTGGCCTCCGGCTGCGCGGTGGTGCTCAAGCCGGCCGAGTGGACGCCGCTGTCGGCCAGCCTGCTACCGGAGATCATGGCCGAGGCCGGCCTGCCCGACGGCGTGTTCAACCTGGTGCACGGCATCGGCGAGGTGGCGGGCGCCGCGCTGGTCGCGCATCCGGGCGTGCCCCGCATCTCGTTCACCGGCGAGACCAGCACCGGCCGGACGATCATGGCGGCCGCCGCGCCGCACCTGAAGGGCCTGTCCATGGAGCTGGGCGGCAAGTCACCGTGCCTCGTCTTCGCCGACGCCGACCTGGGCCGGGCGACCGACAGCGCCCTGTTCGGGGTGTTCTCCCTCAACGGCGAGCGGTGCACGGCCGGCTCCCGGATTCTGGCCGAACGATCCATCTACCCCGATCTGGTCACCCGGCTCGCCT
>JASHYW010000057.1 GCA_030042885.1 Streptosporangiaceae bacterium
TCACCGCGGCCATACCCTGGCCCATGTAGCCAGCCCCGACCATGCCGATTTTGATGGGGTTGCCATCTTGCTGGCGCCGCTCGAGCGCCGTGTCCACGATGAACATTCCGCCTGCCTCTCAGAGTTGGTGGGTTCCGTCGAGCCTTGATGGCGACCACAGCTCCCAGCTGGAATCCTGCCCGGAGATTACCTCGACGGCGCGCGGCCATTCGATCCCGAACGCCGGGTCGTCGTAACGGGCGCCTGTGGCGGCATCCCGGTGGTACGGTGCGGAGGCGAGGTAGGTGATCTCGCTATCGTCGGCGAGGGTCTGGTAGCCGTGGGCGCAACCCTTGGGGATATAGAGCATGGTGTGCTCGTCGGCGTCGAGGGTGACGCCAACCCAGCACAGGTAGCTGTGCGAGGCGGGTCGCAGGTCCAGCGCCACGTCGTACACCGCCCCGCGCGTGCACCGCACCAGCTTCGCCTCCGCATGGGGGTCTCGCTGGTAGTGCATGCCCCGCAGGGTGCCGGCCCGGACGCTGCGCCCGACGTTGGCCTGGACCCAGCCGGATTCGATGCCATGCTGCGTGAACTCGTCCTGGCACCAGATCCGCGCGAAGAAGCCGCGGTCGTCGGTAATCCGGTTCACCTCGATGGCCCACGCGCCCTGGACCGCCGTCTGCGAGAACTTCATAGCCCGATCCCCGCATAGAACGGCACTGTGCTCTTGTCCAGCATGCGCCGACCGTCGACCACAAGGGGCGGCGGGTCGAGCTGGCCGACCAGCTCGGGGAGCCGACGGTACTGGTCCCAGCGGGTGACGATCACGATCGCATCGGCCTGCTTCACCGCGTCGGCCAGGTCTGCCATGTAGGTGACCTCGCCGAGCCCGTCCAGCACCTCCGGGCCCACCACCGGATCGTGAGCCGTGACCTCAGCCCCGGTCTGGCGCAGCAATCTGAGCACAGGGAGCGCGGGCGAGGACCGCACATCGTCCGTGTCCGGCTTGAACGCCAGCCCGAGGACCGTGATCCGGCGCCCCTGCAGCGTTCCGAGCTCCCGACGCAGCAGGTCGACGAGCCGTGCGGGCTGGCGGTCGTTGATGTCGGCCACCGCTTCGAGCAGCGGCAACGGCGATCCCACCTGCCGTCCCCTCGCGGCCAGCGCGGCGACGTCCTTCGGCAGGCAGCTCCCGCCATAGCCACAGCCCGCCTCGTAGAACGAGCTGAGCGGCGCGGTGACCGAGGTGCCGTCGCCCAGCGGCGTGGTGAGATAACGCGACAGGTGGACCCCCCGCATGACCTCGACGGCGTCGATGCCGCCGATCGCCGAGCCCAGGTTGGCGATCTCGTTGGAAAACGAGATCGCGGTGGCCAACATGGCATTGGAGGCATACTTGATCATCTCGGCGGTGGGGGCGTTGGTCTGCACAATCGGCACGCCCTCGAACCCGGCGTACAGGTCGCGTAGCGCGGCCACGGTCCGGCCGTCGCCGCCGATAACGATCCGGTCGGGGTGGAGGAAGTCATCGACTGCCTGTCCCTCGGTAAGGAACTCGGGGTTGACTCCGATGCCGAAGTCCAGGCCGGCTCGCTTCCCCGAGGCGCGCTCGCACGCCGGCCGCACGACCTGGTCCGACGTGCCGGGCACCACGGTGCTCTTCACGACCACAGCGTGGAACCCCGTGGCGTTCGCGAGCGCGGCGCCGATCTGCTCGGCGGCCTGCTGCACGAAGGACACATCGATGCTGCCGTCGGGCTGCGAGGGAGTCCCGACGCATATGAAGGTCATCTCGCTGGCCTGGACCGCGGCCGCCAGGTCGGTGGTTGCGTGCAGCCGGGTCCCGAGGTTGCGCCGGAGCAGAGGCTCGAGCCCGTGTTCGAAGATGGGAGGCTCTCCCCGTCTGAGCGCAGCCACCTTGCGCTCGTCGATGTCGATGCAGGTGACGGTATGCTCCTGCTCGGCCAGCCCGACCGCGGTCACGAGGCCGACGTAGCCCGTGCCGACGACTGCAACCCGCATCAGCGCTGCTCCCCGCCCCGGTTCCCGGTGTACCACCGCAGTGTCCTGCTGAGCCCTTCCTCCACGGCCACCCGTGGCCGGTAATGCAGTTCCTGCCTCGCCTTGGTGATGTCCGGGCAGCGCCGGTTCGGGTTGTCCACCAGGTAATCCGGCTCAGGACTCTGTCCCCTGACCACCTTCACCTGGTGGTCGAGGAGGTCGTTGGCGAGCCTGGCGACCGTCTCCGCGAGGTCGAGCATCGAGATCTCCGGGCCGTCCACGCCGATGTTGTAGGCCTCGCCCGGGCGGCCTCGGAGCAGAGTGCGGTAGTAGCCGGTGATCGCGTCGGAGACGTAGCAGAAGGTGCGCGTAGGCGACCCATCCGAGAGCATCACGAGGTCGCGCCCGGCGAGCGCATCGCGGAAGAAGTCGGCGATCACGCGCCCGTCGGTGATCTTCATCCCAGGGCCGTAGTTGTTGAATGGGCGTGCCGAGGTAACCGGGATGCCATGCTGGCGGGCAAAGTTCACGCAGAGCGTCTCCCCGTAGCGCTTCGACTCGTCGTAGCAGGCACGTGGCCCGGTACAGGAGACGTAACCCCGGTAGGTCTCCGGCGTAGGAATCGCGTCGGGGGCCGGGTCCCCGTAGATCTCGCTGGACGAGTAGAACAGGAAGCCCTCCATCTCCAGGCCCGCCTCCAGGCGTTGCCTGGCGTAGTCGAGCAGGCTCCGCAGCCCGTTGATGTTCGCGTCCATCGTCTCGATAGGATGCGCCCGGTAGTACGTCGGCGACGCGATTCCCGCCGCGTGGATGATGTAGGCGAAATCGCCCATCTGGTCCGGCAGCGGTCCGCGCACGTCATGTACCAACAGCTCGACTTCTGGCCGCCGCTCGAGTTCCTTCAGCCATACGGGAGCATCCCGGAAGTAGTTGTCCAGGACCGTAACCCCGATCGGAGGCTCGTGAGGGTGCGCGTCGTTCCAGGCCAGCGGTACCTGGACGAGGTAGTAGCCGAGGAAGCCCGCTCCCCCCGACACCAGCACACGCTTGCCCGACATGCGCCGCAGGTCGGCGTCGAGGTCCTCGACCATGGCGGCAAGGTCACCGTCGCGAACCTCGGTAGCGCCGAGATCTGGCTGGACTTTGGTGTCGGGCGAATCCACGTCGAGGGATCCTTTCATTCGCCTGGTGGCCTGGCCGACCAGCGACCGCACGGCCGCAGAAGATCCCGGCACCGGTGTCTCAGCTGGGATTATTGGCGATAGTTCCGGGACGGTGCCGGACGGGGCGGCAGGACGCCTACCCGCAGCTACAGGACCCGCGACGACCTGGCCCTGATACATCCCAGCGGGCTGTTACCTGCCGGCGAAGATCGGCGGCGTGGCGTGCCTGTTCCACTCCGGTGAGCTGCCGACCGCCTAGGCACCGGTCGCCGTTCTCTCCGGCGGCAACATCGGCCTTGTGCCGCTGGCGAGCATCCTCGCCTCGGACTGACCGGCGGCGAGTGACTCAGTTCAGCGCGGCCTGTGTCAGCGCCGAAGTCGCGGTCAAGCGGTCTCTTGAGCCACGACGTCATCGCTCGACTGCCGCC
>JASHYW010000442.1 GCA_030042885.1 Streptosporangiaceae bacterium
TACCATATGTCGTCGACGCTGCCCGGCTGCTGCCAGCCGCCCTCGCTATCGCTCTCGTTCTCGCGCATCGTCCTCGCCCTCGACCAGACCAGGGTATGTCCCGATCGGCGGTGCCGGGCTCTGGCCCGGCCGCGACAGCCGTCTCTTGGCTACCCGGTCACGCTGTGCGCAAGCTGAACGGCCCCTTGGGATTCCCGTCCACCCCGCTTAAACCTTCGTGGGCCTCCGTGCGGCGCGCGCGGACCACGCACGATGCCGTGGTACTCTGCGTCAAAGACACGATATGACGTGAATATCGTGCGAGGTGCCCGAAGGGCAGGGATTGCGATGTCGGCACCGACTCATAGTGACCAGGACCTCTCCCGGCGCGACGAGGCGTCCATCTCCGGAGCGGTCATGTCGGGTGCCCCGTGGGGCGCCGCGGTGGTGACCGGCGGGGTGGTCGCGGCCGGCGACCTCGGCCTGCACCTCCTGGGCTCAGGCCTGGGCGCGAGCGCCCTGAGCGGCTCGCTGGCCATGGGCGTGGTGGCGTTCTTCGTGGTGGCCGCGGCCGGTGCCCTGTGGCGGGCGCGCCCGAGCCGTGCCGTCCGCTGGGCCCGGAGCAATCCGTGGCGGTTCGCCGTCATGCCCGCGGTCGCGTGCGCCGTCATCGCGCTCGTGCTGTCCGTGGTGACCGGCGGCGGCATGATACACGGGGTGTTCAGCGGCCTGTGGCACGGCGGCGTCGTGTACGGACTGACCGGGGTGGCCGCCATGGCCAGCAAGTCAAGGAAGCAGGTCAGCTAGCCGGCCTCACCCGGTCCCCGCTCAGCTTCCGGTGGCCAGCGCGATGCCCTTGGTCAGGTCAGAGGCCGTCAGCGGGCCGAAGACACGGTCCACGATGTGGTGGCTGGCGTTGAGGAAGAAGGTCTGCGGCAGCGCGTCCACGCCGTAGGCGGACGCGGCGATGACCTCTGGATCGAACCCCACCGGATAAGTGACGCCGTGGCTGCGGGTGAACGACAGCGCGTTGCCCGCCACGTCGTTCTCGTCCAGCCCGACCAGCGCGACCCGGCCGTGCTCCGCGCGGTAGAACCTGGCCAGCAGCGGGGTCTCCTGCTGGCACGGGGGGCACCACGACGCGAAGAAGTTCACGATGAGCGGCTTGCCCGCGTAGTCGCTGAGCGAGACGTGCTTCCCGGACTGGCCCAGGACCGGAAGGCTGAACGCGCGGGCCGGCGGGTCGGCGGCCGCGGCGGGGGAACTCAGCCCGGCCCAGGCGATTCCCGCCAGGGATGCCACCACGCACAGCCCGGCGACGGCGGTGGCCAGCTTGTGGCGGGCCGCCAGCCGCCCGGCCCTGCCCATCGCGTCTGCCCAAGTTCGCTGGCCCATGCCCGGTTCTCACCCTGTCTTAGCGGACGACGAGCTGATAGCCCTCACCGCGTACCGTCTTGATGAGGTCGAATCCGAGCTTCGATCGTAGCCGCCGCACGCAGACGTCGACCACGTTGGAACCGGGGTCGAAGTCGTATCCCCACACGGTGGCGAGCAGCGTTCCCTTGGGCACCGACTCTCCGGCGTGTTCGGCCAGCTCCCGGAGCAGCAGGAACTCAAGTCGTGTCAGCGCCACCGGGCCCGCCCCGATGTCGGCCACCAGCCGTCCCACGTCCAGGGTCAGCTCCCCGGCCCGGATCACCTCGCCGGCCCGGGCGGTCTCGTCGTGGGGATGAGCGTCCACGCGCAGCCTGACCCGGACCCGGGCCAGGAGCTCGGCCAGCGAGAAGGGCTTGGTCAGGTAGTCCTGGGCGCCCCGCTCCAGGCAGTCGACCTTGGTCGGCACGTCCGCGAGGCAGGACAGCACCATCACCGCCTGATCCGGACGCTGGCTCAGCAGGCGATCCAGGAAGTCCCGGCCCTTCATGTCCGGCATGACCAGGTCCAGGATGATCAGGTCGTACTGACTGGTCAGCGCCTGCTGCAGCCCCTCCGTTCCGGTGCTCGCCGAGTCCGTCTGGTACCCGGCGGCCGTCAGCGCCCGGCCGATGAAGGAGCGGATGTTGGGTTCGTCGTCGACGGTCAGGATCCGCCTGGCGGCCGGGGAGGGCTCCTGGGCCACTCCCGTCCGTTCCCCCACGTGGTGCATCGTCATGCCCGCTACCTCGGTCCTTGTCGTGCGACCTCGGGCGGCTCAACCACCGCGGCGGGGCCGGAACCTGTGCAGGCCCCCCTACTAGGGTGATGGTGCCCATGACCAGGGCACGGGGTCAAGCGCAGATCAGGGTCCGGGTACATTCGTTACGGCCCTGTCACACAATCGATTGCAATTCTTGCCTGGCGCCCTCTGGTCTTCCGCTGAGCGCCCCGGCCGCGGCAGGCTGCGGCTGGCCTCCCGGCCCACCTGGGGTTAGGGTTTGGGTCTCGTGGACCTGAAGCTGACCGGTCACCCGGTTGCCGCGCCGCCCCGGGTGCGATCGCGGCCCTGGCTCGCGGCGGCCGGGGCGGCGGTCGTCGTCATCTGCCTGGTGCCTCCGCTGAGCGTGCTCGCGCGACGGTACCTGTTCGCCGAGTCGATCCAGTTCTGTGTGTTCGCCATGGCCGCGCCGGCGCTCGTGGTACTCGGGGCGCCATGGCGCCTGGTCCGCGTGTGGCCGGCCGCGGACCGTCTGGCGCACCGGCTGGCGCGGGCCCGGCTCCGCCGCGCGTCGTTCGTCCCGGTCCTGGGCTACCTGGCGGCGTGGGTCGTGGTCTGCCTGTGCTGGCGGCTGCCGCCGGTGCTCGACGCGGTGGCCCGCTACCCCGTCCTGGTCGTGGCCGAGGCGGCGACGCTGTGCGCCGCGGGAACCGGGCTCTGGCTGGAACTGGTGCCCTCGCCGCCGCTGGCGCCGCGGCTGCCGCGCCCGCAGCGTGCCTTCGTCGCGGCGCTGGCCATGTGGTCCATCTGGGCGATCGCCTACGTCCTGGGGTTCGCGCGCGACTCGGTGGTGCACGGCTACGACGGTGCGGGCAGCCACCTGGTGACGGTCGCCGACCAGGAGATCACGGCCTTCCTGCTGTGGGCCGTGGCCGGTGCGTGCTTCGTCCCTGTCGTGTTCGTCGCGATGCTCAGCTGGCTGAAGGACGGTGCCGAGACGGCCGCGGAACCGGCCGGCGACCCGGTGAAGGCCGGCGTCAGGGGCTGGGGATGGCCGGTGGGCGGTCGGTCCTCAGCTGGGCAGGGGCGGCGGCGCCACGTCGGAGGACAGTGACTTGCTGGCCGCATTGATCATGCCGTAGATGGTGGCGCGCTCGGCGTCGAGCACGCTCTGGTCGTGGTGCAGCTGCGTGGTGGCGGCCCGGATCGCCGACGGCGTGGTGGCGGTCAGCAGCGTGGCCACGTCGGCCTGCACCCGCTGAGCGTCCGGGAATCCCCAGGTGACCAGGTCGTTCACGGTCACCTCGAGGTGGAAGGAGGCCAGCGATTCCGGGGGCTGGTACTGGACCAGGTCGTCCATCTGCATGTTGTTGGCCGGAGAGCAGTTCGCTGCGCCGGTGGTGGCGATGTAGACCGCGGTCTTGACGTCGTGGCTGGCGCCGGTCTGGATCTCCCGCAACGCGGTGAGCGATTCACTGACGCCGCCGGCGCATGACTCGATGTCGGTGTTCAGCTCCTGCACCACCCCGCGCAGGTCGGCGACGCGCTCGGCGGTGGACGGATGATGGGGGATCGCGGCTAGCGTCAGCCCGACGACCAGCACCGCGGCGCCGGCCAGCATCCACCGGGGGGTGCGCAGCACCGGCCAGCCCGAGCGGCGCGTGGGTATGTTCCCGGTCGGTCCTGTCGTCATCGGTTCCTCCACAGACCGGCAGGCCACCAGGCGGCACGCCGGCGGCCGTCCGGTCCGCCGCCAGCATACGGCTCCTGCCGCGGGACGTAGCTGCCCGGCGCCCCGGCCGGCCTCGCGAGAGGCGGGCCGGGACTCGGGCAAACGATTGTCCGGTCGGCTCCAGCCGCGGGCCTGCACCGGCACCGGAATCATTATCCCAGTTCAGAGGGATCATTCGGTGACGCTCACCAGGCCGGGAGAGATGACAATTTCGTCATCTGGGACGGGAGGTGTTGCTTCGGGTCAGCGCCGCCTCGATGATCGACCCCAGTAGGTACCGGTCTGCGCAGTGAGGTTCGCCGCACGGCCGGTTTTGAGCTTGCGCTGAGACGAAGTGAGGTGATCCGGTGTCTGTGGCGGCCCGCGCGGCGGCTCTGATCGGCGCCTTCCTCATCGTGGTGGGCCTGGTGGTGTTCGTTGCCCTGTACTACGTAGGGGGGCAGAGTTCCCTGCCGACCGTTCACTACACGGCCTCCAATGGTCAGGTCAACGTGGTCCTGCAGGAAGACCCGGGGAACAATTCCGCCACCAAGCCCGACTGGGTGACCTATTACGTGCAGGACCCGACGAGCAAGCAGTGGATCCACACGACGTTGTTCTCGGTTCCGGCCGGCACGAAGGTCAACATGACGATCTACGGCTACGACGGCTGCACGGCGCTGCGCAACAACTACTGGAGCAATGTGCAGGGCACGATCGGC
>JASHYW010000443.1 GCA_030042885.1 Streptosporangiaceae bacterium
AGGGCGATGAGCCAGGGTCACGTGCGGCGGAACTGCAGGCCCGCGAAGTCGCCCGACGTGCGCCATTGGTCGATGTAGCGGAAGTACGCCGTGGCGCCCTTGTGGTACCCGCCGCCCAGCGGAGACTGCCCGCTATCGAAGTGGCCCTCGTTGTTGTAGTAACCAGGCGTGCAATCGCCCAGGAACGAGGTCATGATCGGGTTGGGTATGAGCTGGTCCATCCAGGCGTCCTCGGCCTGGCTGGTGACCTCGACCGTGTCCCAGCCGTGGTCGGCCATATAGGAGACGACAGCCGCGACCGTCTTGGCTGAGTCGGTCAGGTTGTGCGGCACGTTGGCGATCACGTTGCCGCCTTGCCACAGCTGGACGTGAAAAGCGTTGGGAAACCCGTGCACGTGAACGCCGTGCATGCTGCGCATCCCGCCGGACCAGGCCTCCGACAGCTTCGTGCCGTCACGGCCGGTCATGTCGAACCCGTACCGCCTGGTCGCCTCCGTGCCGACCTCGAAGCCAGACGCGTAGATGATGCAGTCGACGGGGTACTCGGCCCCGGCCACGACGACCCCGGCGGGGACGATCCGTTCCACTCCCTTGCCGTCGGTGTCCACCAGGTGCACCGAGGGCAGGTTGTAGGCGCTGAGGTACTCGTCGTGGAAGCAGGGCCGCTTGCACAGCTGCCGGTACCAGGCCTTCAGTCGCTGCGCGGTCTGCTGATCGGTCACGATCGCGTCCACCCGGGCGCGGATCTCGCTCATCTTCTCGAAGTCGGCGGTCTCGAAGTCGTCCAGCAGTTCCTGGAGGCCAGCCGGGCCCGGGCGCGGTGCCATGAGACGGCCGCGGATCCGCTTGGCCAGGTCGGTCCATCCGTCGTTGACCAGATCCTCGTCAGGGAACTCGCCGGCTGCCATGTTGGCGACGAAGTTCTCCAGCCAGCGCTCCTGCCAGCCGGGCGTGGCGACCGTGGCGAACCACGCGGGGTCAATCGGCCGGTTGTCGCGCACGTCCACCGACGACGGCGTCCGCTGGAAGACGAACAAATCCCGGCACGCACCGGCCAGATGCGGGACGCACTGGACAGAGGTCGCGCCCGTCCCGATGATGGCGACCCGCTTGTCGGCTAGGCGATCCATCGCCGCGCCGTCAGGGTCGCCGCCGGTGTAGGCGTAGTCCCAGCGGCTGGTGTGGAAAGCGTGGCCCTGGAAGGTCTCGATGCCGGGGATCCCCGGCAGCTTCGCGACGTGCAGCGGTCCCGTCCCGATGCCCACGAACTGGGCAGTGAATTCGTCTGCCCGGTTCGTCCGCACGATCCAACGGCAGCCGGAGGCGTCCCACTCCAGGTCGGTGACCTCGGTGTGGAACAGGGCGTGGTCATACAGGCTGTACTGCAGGGCGATCCGGTCGCAGTGTGCGCGGATCTCCGGCGCGTGTGCGTACCGCTCCGAAGGCACGTGCCCGGTCTCCTCCAGCAGCGGCATGTAGATCATCGCGGACGTGTCGCACTGCGCGCCGGGGTAGCGGTTCCAGTACCAGGTGCCGCCGAAGCCGCCGCCCTTCTCCACGATCCGCACGTCCTCGATGCCGGCCTCCTTGAGCCTGGCGCCGGTCACCAGCCCGGCGAAGCCGCCACCGACGAAGGCGAACGTCACGTGGTCGCGCTTGGGGTCGCGCTCGGCCCGCGGGGTGTACGGGTCCTCCAGCATGTGGCTGAACTGGCCCTTGAGTTCCAGGTACTGATCATTGCCATCCGGCCGGAGCCGCTTGGCCCGCTCCTCGGCATACCGGCGGCGCAGGGCAGCGCGCTCGGCTTCGCTCATGTGAGCTCCTCCAACCCGGCAGGCGAGGTGCTAGCTGTGCTGCCGTCCGGGGCAGCTCGGCAGGTTTCCTGCCAAAGTGGTCGTACCTGGGACTATGGCAAGTCACTCACGGCCTCGCGCGGGTCGTCAAGTGCCGCAGGCGCCAGCGGCCGGGATCTGCGCTGACCTTTACGGTCAGGTCTGCGGCCCGGTCGAGAAATACCCCTTCCTGAGGACCTTCCGGACCAGCCCGTCCCATTGGAGCAGCCGCAGCGCCCTCGCGGCAGTGTCAGCCTTGCAGCCGAATTCTTCCGCAAGCTCCGTTTCCGTGGGCAGCTTGGCCCCGGTCGGGTATTCGCCGTCCCTGATCCGACGTACGAGCACCGAGTGGATGTGCTCGAGGGTCGCCGGGTCCTGGTAGCCAGCCATACGGGCAGTGTAAATGGCCCGGCCGCCGGCGGCCCGCCCGTGCCCGTTGCCGCGCCGGTCGAACGTGACCACCCGGCCGTGGCGGGCGAGGTAGGGAATCTGGCCCTTCCACGCTCGCGAATGGACGATCTCCCACGTGGGGAAGAGCAGGACAGCTAGCCGCGCGGTCAGATACGCTGCTCGGTCGCGGAGTCGGGTATCCCGTCGAAGTACTGGTCGAGGACCTGGCGGAACACCGGCTCGCCGGGAGCGGCGTGCATGAACAGCGTGACGCAGGAGCGCAGCTTCAGCGCGTCGACCTCGCCGAAGATCTGCTCCGCCGTCCGGTCCGGCACGCGGGTGAGGATCTCGGCGCACTCGAGCAGCCGCGCGCCGAGAACCGGATGCGCCAGGTAAGTCCTGGCCTCCGCGAGCGAGGTGATCGCGTAGGTCCGCGACGCCGGGCTGTACCCCAGGCCAGCGACCTGCGGGAAGACAAACCACATCCAGTGGCTGGTCTTGCGGCCGCTCCGCAGCTCAGCGGTGGCGTTATCATACGTACCGCCAGCGTCCTGGGCAGCCACGAATCGCTGCAGATCATACGGGTCGTCCGTCGTCATACCAGGTTATTCTGCCGGTCCGCACGCCAGCGAGCGCCGCCGCCTCAGTCTCGGTCGCTGACCCGCACTGATACAGACCGAGGCGGCAGCTGCGGGCAGTCAGCCAACTCCGGCCAGCTGGCCGGCGCGCTCTGGGGCGACCACGATCTGCGGTTCGACCGGTGCGGCCTGGCGGGCCTGCGCAGGAGCCTGCGCCGCGACCGGCGCGCGGCCCCGGTCCGGGTGCTTGAGGACCAGCCACATCGGGACGCCCACCCAGGCCCCGAAGAACGCCGCGGCCAGTGGCATGTTCATCCAGAACCAGCTCATCTGTATCCCCTCCTGAACGTGACACCGTGTGTGTCGCTGGACAAGAGGGTGCCTGCCCGGCCGTGATACGCGATTGAGCCTGGATTGCGCCAGTTAGGCCGGGATCACGGTATCGGTGTCTCCGGACAGCAGCTGCTGGGGAACCTGGCCGAAGGTGTACCGGGCCGGGGCCGACCCCGGGACGAGCGTGAAGGTCCAGACGACATCGAAACGGTCCCCTGGCCACTTCTGGGGTATGGCGGTGCCCGGGACGGTCGGCAGCGCCGAGGCGAGCGCCGGGATGTGGTCATGCTCCCAGCAGATCAGCACCACGCCGGAGTAGCTGCTTACGACGCTGGCGGCCAGATGGGGTTCCTGGCCCTCGCCGAAGGGGGAGTCGATCGCAACCCCGAGGCGGCCGCTCAGCCCCTGGATCGTCTGGTAGGTGCGGTGCGCGGATGTCTTGCCCAGGTCGCTGTAGGACGGTGACAGCAAGGCTCCGGGGATCCGCAGTCCCGCCTGCTGCGGGCCGAGTGCAGGGTCGAAGAAGACAGCGAGCGCTCCGGAACGCTGCCACCCCCGCGGCAGCAGGGAATGCTCGTCCTGGTTGCCCTGGTCGTCGACACCGAACGGCGGGGCCGGCGCGGCAGGCTTTCCGTGGCCTGCGGGCGGCGGATCGGCGGGCTTTTCACCGTGGCGGATGACGTAAATGATCTCTGGCGGGCCGGCGGCGCCCCCTGCAGGATGCGTGCTCATGAGTGTCCCCTCCTGGCCGAAGCCACAGCGCGTGGCGTTATCGCGGCGTGGTCGGCTCGATGCCTGCCGTGTGCGGGTCCCCAGCATATTCCTCACGTGTCCTGCGGTGGCGGCCGGGCGGATCGGCGACCTAGCGGTCGTCCTGATCGCCGGGGCCGTGCTGCGGCGCAGCCTGATGCCACGCGGCGCGGGATTCAGACTGCTGCTGGCGGTGGCCGGGGCGGGCGCGATCGACGTCGTGGCGAACATCTGCTACGTCGCGGCCACCAGGACCGGGATGTTCGGCCTGGCCGTCGTGCTGGCCTCGCTCTGTCCCGGGGTCACCGTGCTGCTGGCCAGGGCGGTGCTCGGCGAGCGGCTACGCTGGGTCCAGCGGGCAGGCCTCGGGCTCGCCGCGCTCGGCATCATCCTCGTCGCCGCATGACCGTGCCGAATCGGCAGCGCCACATGCGGGTATGCTCCCTGCCAGGGCCATGTGTTCCTGGCTCACAGGTGGTGTCGGCGGAGGTCGGGATGCACATCGGATCGTTGCTGCTTGTCATCTGGTTGATCATCGGCGCCATCGCCGCCGGCCAGCGCGGCTACTACAGCGGGCCTATCAGCAGCTGTACCTCGGCGGGCACGATCGCGGTGACGATCCTCGCCGGCCCCCTCAACTACATGGGCGTGAACCCGAAGGTCGACTGCACCGTGACCCTGCGGCCCAGCCAGTAGCGCGGCCCGGGTTCCCGCGACGGTCACACCACCGTCCGTTCGGTCAAAAGAATTTTTCAATGATCCGAACGGTTCGTGGTTCCACCCGCAGACCACGGGCCTGCCTGGCCTGGGTCAGGTGACCTACCCGGAGCCGATGGCGGCCAGTATGGCGAGCAGGATGGTGACGCAGGCGGCGGTGATGTGCGCGGCGACCACCAAGGCGGACCGATGCCCTACGGGCCGCGGCTCATCCCCGGGCCGGCCCAGTCGCGCATGCGTTCCAGCTTGCCGCTCAACCGCTCAAGGGAACTCATCCCGGGCCCGGCACCTGTTCACCTGGTACCGGTGATGAGCCGTTCCCGGTCGAATGCCGGGGACACGATCCGCCAGCCCAGTATGTCCAGGAACAGCAGTACGGCCCCGAGGAAGAGGGCCAGGCCGAGTGTCGCGTGGATTTTGCCCACCGCGATGAGGGTGGTCACGATGATCGACGGGAGGCTGGCCACCACGCTGAGCTGTGCGGCGACCCGGGGGTCGTTGGACCGGGCCGAGATGCCGATGCCGATCCAGATCGACAAGGCGGCCAGCAGCGGCGTGAACACCACCTGGCCGGCCAGTTCCGGCCCGCGGAGAACAGCGGAGGTCACGGTCGGCTGGGCGAACAGCTCGATGGCCACGACAAAGACGGCGAAGACCCCGTAGGAGACGGTGATCGCCGGCGCGAGGGCCGCCAGCGCCTTGCCGAGCAGGAATTCCTCGCGGCGGATCGGGGTCGTGAGCACCGGCTCCAGCGTGCCCTGCTGGCGTTCCCCGGCCACCGAAATGGCGGCGAAGGTGGCCGGGACGATCGCGGGGATGGCCAGCATGTAGGTCAGCACCTGACTGTGCGCCAGCACGCCCGCCGCGCCCTTGGGCTGCGCGAAGATCTGGATGGCCGGGGTGATGATGAAGACCAGCGGCAGGACCGACATCGTCACGATGAGCTGGCGGTTGTGCCGGTACTCCTGGAGTTCCTTGCGGGAGATCGCGCGGATGCGCGTGGTACTCAGCCTCACCTCCGGCCCGCCTCCACGTCCTCGTCGATCAGCTGGAGGTAGACATCCTCCAGCGAGTGGCGCGACTCGGCGATGGACATCACGTCGGCACCCGCG
>JASHYW010000444.1 GCA_030042885.1 Streptosporangiaceae bacterium
GGCCCGTTTCCCGGCCGGGCCGCCAGCCTGCTACCGGGCCTCCTGGCAGCTACCCGGACCGGACTTCCACCGGCAGGCGACGACGAGCTTACGAACACGAAGAAACACCATGGCGCTACGTCACGGTGCCACCTCCCGTTCTGCTGGGCGCACGAAAAAGGTTCAGTCTGTGCGTGGCGGGATGCCCGGCGTGGCT
This sequence comes from Streptosporangiaceae bacterium, assembly GCA_030042885.1. The sequence continues at coordinate 197 of JASHYW010000444.1, forward strand.
CGCGGCGCAATAGGCATTGTGGGGGCGTCCAAGGACCTTCGGCCCTGTCGGGCCGTCGCGGTGCGGGCGCATTCTGCTCTGATGGCTGATGGTGCTGCAGCGGATGGCGAGTTCATCCGCCTGGGTCGCGCCGAGTCGATGCGCCTGCTGGCCAGTACGCAGGTCGGGCGGCTGATCTTCACCGTCAACGCGCTGCCTGCAGTGCGGCTGATGAACTTCGCCGTGGTCGATGGGCTGATCGTGCTGCGCACGGCTGCGGACACCACGGTGGCCCGCAAGGCCAGTGACGCGGTCGTGGCCTTTGAAGCCGATGACCTGGATGCGGCAACTTCGTCGGGCTGGTCGGTGGTCGTAACGGGCCGCGCCAGACGGGTCACCGACCCCGAGTCGATTGCCCGCTACCAAGCAGCGGCCCTGGTGCCGTGGGCACCCGGAGAACGCGACCAGTTCGTGACGATCACGACCGAGGTGGTAGAGGGCCGCTGGGTCCGGCGGGCGGCAGGGTCCACCGATACGGGCCACGGCCCGCAGGTTGCTGTTCGCGATCTTCGGCACGGCTAAAGACCATCGTGCGGATGTCACGGATCGTGCGGTCGATCTCGTCGGCCGCGGCGCCCTCCCGCACGCCGAATGGCCGTCGTCCACGACGGCGAAATACTCCAGGAACTCCGGGCTGAACCCGCACTGGGTGACGATCCTCAGCGAGCCGGTGACCGGATCCAGCAGCTGGATGTTCCCGAAGTCCGCTCCCATCAGTGACAGGGCTCCGTCGAGGACCCGTGGCAGCAGCACGTCCAGCCGCGGGACATCGTGAAGGTCTCCGGTCAGGCCATGCAGGCGTATCGCCTCAGGCTCGCCCAGGCCGAAACGGACACATGACGCAAGGTGCGCCGCTCGCTGGACGAGCCTGTCCCGGCCGGTCGGAGGCAGCTGCGCGGCCGGGCCGCTATACACAGCCTGGGCCATCTCCAGGACCGGCAGCACGTTATAGCTCCCACTCGCCAACATGAGCATCACCCGCCAATCCAGGCGTACGCCACGCCGGATTCACCCGTAGCTGGCTCCTAGCCCGGGACAAAGCCCTCACCCGGACAGGATGAGGAAGAAGCCGCCAGGGTCCGGGACGGCGACCGCCGCTTTGCCCCTTTCGCCAAGGACGCAGCAGTGTTGAGACAATTCAGCTACGTAACACGGTGCCCCCTGTCGTATCCAGCGGCCAGATGCCAGGCTCGCGGTCTGCGGCCAGTCGGTGCTGGCAGCAGTCATGGCGGAACGGTGCTGAGCCTCGCCTGTGCGGCTGCTGGCAGGTGAACAGTCCAGCCCGTCCGCCGGTTTCTTCCCGATCGGCGCCGCGGGGCGGCAGGCCCGGATCGGCGCCAGGCGTCGGCGTCTGTTCGACTTCTTCTCCTCTCTCCCGCTCTTTGCCCCTCCGCCCGCCTCGCTCCCGTCTTGCGGCCTGCGCCGCATCTGGCGGTGTGACAGGAATGACAACGGCCAGCGCCCCGGCCGGGCTTGTCACGTGCCTGTGCACCACCGGTCCGGCGCTGGGTCCCTGACCGCCCGCACCGTGCAGGGTGCAGGGGATGGCCCGCGTCCGGTCCGGCGCCGCCTTGACATAAAGAACGGCTGAACTCGGCAACACCATGCAGCGTTGCGCAACCTTATTCGTAGCCACGTACTGCGGTCAGGATCGCGCCGTACTGACCAAACCTTCTGCGACAGACCGACTCTTCAAGCCTATGAGGAGAAGATCCGGTCCATGATCTCGGCGCCAGTGGCGATGACCGGACGCAGTTCGCGGCGATAGACCAGCTCGGTCGTGCTGGTCTGCTGGTGACCAGTGAGGCGGGCGATCTCCTCGACTGGGACGCCTCTGACCTGGTGGGCGCAACTGGGTTCGAACCAGTGACCTCTCGCTTGTAAGACGCAACCGAACCGTCGCGGGACGTCGCCCACTGTCGCCTGACGTGGCCATCTAGCTGCATGAATGTCGCTACGCGTCGTCCTGCGTCGGTGGGCGTCTGCCTGTGTTGGCACCCACTTTGGCTCCCCGTTTGGCTCCCCGCCGGGCCTTGGTTCAATCTCTGGATCCCTGCGTTTGACCTGCGGCTTTCTCGTGTTTTGACCCCTCGCCACTTTCGCGAGTGCCGCTATCGGACGCGTTGGCTTCAGCGCCAGTGTCGTCGAACAGGTGGGGGAAGCGGCACCGGAACTCGACCTCGCCCAAGCCGGGGCCTTTCTGCGCAGCGGCCCAGGCAATGGCTTCGCGTTTCCGCCTCCGGCGCGGCACACTGGAGTCGTGACCGCTGAGCAGTTGGAGATGATCTCCACCGACCCCCGGGTGATGCACGGCCAGGCCGTGATCGCCGGAACCCGCGTGCCGGTCAGCGTGATCCTGGACTGCCTGGCCGCCGGCATGACGGCCGAGGAGATCACCGCCGAATATCCCACGGTCACCGTAGCGGGCGTACGCGCGGCTGCCGCCTACGGCGCCGCGCTGGCGCGCGAGGAGCTGCTCCCGCTGCCGCAGTCACGGTGAAGTTCAAGCTCGACGAGAACCTGCCGGTCTCGTCTACGGCGATCTTGGCCAGCGCCGGTCACGACGTCGATACCGTCATCCAAGAGGGCCTGATCGGCGCGCCCGACCAAGACGTTGTCGCCGCAGCCACCGCCACGGGACGGATCCTGATCTCCCTGGACCGCGGGCTGGGTGACATCCGCGCCTACCCGCCCGGCAGTCACGCCGGCATTGTCGTGCTGCGCCTGACCGACCAGTCCGCCGCCGCAGCCGTAAAGGCAGTCAGCGACCTGGCCACCCTCACCGATCCTGACAGCCTTGCCGGGGCGGTAGCGGTGCTGCAGCGCGGGCTGCTGCGAATCCGCCACCCATAACCAGCGTGACGACGTCGGCCGGCCCGGGAACGTTAGGCCGATGACCGCAGTCGCCGTCACTTCCCGGCCCCGCGGATGCGCCGGGGCTGATGTCAGTTGGCGGCTTCCCAGTCGGCATCCCGGTCAGCGGCGCGTTCGAGGACGTGCGGGGACGGCCGGATCTCCGGCTTGGGCGGCTGCAAGATCGCGTCCTTTCCTCCGCCGGGCCACGCCGGGAAGGCCTGGCCCAGGTCGCCGAAGGTGGGGTCCTCGGCCGGGATCTTCACGCTTTGCCGGTCGGCGAGCCGCTCGGCGAACGTGCAGT
>JASHYW010000445.1 GCA_030042885.1 Streptosporangiaceae bacterium
TGCTCGCTGAGGATGGGCAGGGCCAGCAGCTCGCCGGCAGGGGTCTGGCCGAGCAGGCGGGCGGTTTGCGGGTCCAGCGGGGGCGGCATGTGGCCGGCCATGGAGGAGATGACCAGGCCGGCGCCGCCGGGGGCGATGACGGCCTCGAACTCCTCGAAGACCGGCGCGGTGCCGACCAGGTCGACGGCGAGGATCGCCGCGGGCGGCGCCTGGACGGGGGACAGGCCGGCGGTGTTGACGACGTTGACAACGGGGCCGAGCCCGGCCGCGGCCTGGGCCAGGGCGCGGACCGGCTCGCGGGAGGAAACATCGACCTGGCGCGCGGCGGTAGCCTGGCGATTCCCGGATGCTCCGGTCATCCCAGACCCTAGTTCGCAAGCACGTCCGACGTCGCCGAGCAGAGCGCATCATCCCGCGGGCATGGTTGAACAGTACGAGGCTCTTGACAGACACTGCCCCGGCCGGAGCGATGTCAGACTGCCGTGGTCTTCAGCAGCTCGGCTAGCCGGTTAATGAATTGTTCTTTATTATCCCAGTAATTGTGAGCCTGGAGCCCGCCTCCGGAACTGTTCTCCAGATTGTTCACTTCTATATCGGTGATGGCGACTGGAACCTGATTACCATCGCTGTCCAGCGCATAGAACAGTCCTAGCTTTCCCGGCGGCGGGCTGTCGGGCGCACTTCCGTAGTGCCAGGTGCTCGGCGGGCTGAGAGGATCGGCGACCGGGTCCTTCTGGTCCCAGAAGTTCAGCCACCTGGCGGAGAGGAGCCCGCCAGAGTCGTTTCCCCAAGAGAACAGGTCAGCGTACTTGCGCAGCGGGCTGCCGGCCGTTACAAACGCGCGTACTCCGGCCAGCGAATCGGACGGGTAAAGACGCAGGACGTCAAAGCTAACGACAGTGCCCTGGCTATGCGCATTAATGACGACGCCTGATACGTCGGGCCGGGCCAGCAGCCTGCGCAGAGCTTCCGCGATGAATGCCCTGATGCTTTCCCGCATGTCATTGCGGCACACGTAGCCAACGACGTCGTCCTCCAGGGTGCTGACTACACCCAGCGCGCCGCTGCTGGCCGGCTGGCGGTGCAACAGCGCCGCGAGATGATGCTGCCTTCCGGTCACGGCGTCGTCCCGGGGCCGCAGCGACGGCGAAGAAACCGGGGCTACCAGGCCTCGGCCCTCGTGCAGGGCTGACCATGTATCACCGACTACCAACCTGAATGCCCCTGCCACTGAAGCGTAATGACCCAGCATAAGAGCAGATTCAGCCACGGCACCGGTCCCCCGGCCTATACCCGGGCTGAGGCCTTCCAGCGGGGTATATATAAGCGCGACATGCACGATTGGCTCGTCGCCGTCCTCCAGTGGCATGCCAGTGACGTCGATGCTGTCGCCGCGCCAGGTGCCGAGCCGCTTGAGCCCCCACTCGTGGTCATGGGTCCCGGGTTTCGCGCTCATCACGTAGACAGGGCCGAAGGGACCCGGCCGCCGCTGCGGATCATTGCCCAGGCTGCTCCCGAGCGCTTGCAGGCCTTCGCTCAGATTCTCGTGTAGCCCGTCCGCATATCCCGCTCGGGAGCCGGTTGGCGGCTGCTGGAAGCCAATGCCGTGGACAGTCAGAACGCACAGTCTCTTGGCGTCAGCCATAAGATCCCCTCCGCGTCGTCAGGACCGTACCCGCAGCGCCACCAGAATGAAGCGTCTTCGGCGAAAGCCAGATGGTTCTATCCTGCTCCTGAGTGCCGCAGTTGTAAACAGCCACCCAGGCTGGCGTTAAGCAGCGAGCGCACTTCACATAAGGGCGTGCCATAATGTCCGCCGCCGGCGAAGCAGGCCAGTAAATAGTCGCTGACCCTGGAATCCCAAACGGAACAAACCTCGCTGACCATGCTCAGACTTCCTCATCTGCCGCGAGTCGGGTGGTCCGGAACGCCGAGGCCAGGGTGCTCTTGGTCCTCCGGTCATTTAGGCCAGGACAGCAAGGACTGCGGCTGGGTCAGCATTGCCTACCTCTTTGAACCCGAGCCACAGCGGGGTACCGCCCGGGGGCAGGTGGCTGTAGATCGACCGGGCAACGGCCACGGTCGCCTGCGGGTCGGTGTCCCAGCGGCTGGCCGTGGCGAGGTCGGCGAGTGCCGTCCCGTTACTCTGGTTACGGTGGGCCCAGGCGGTCACGTGCGCGGGGCCGGGGAGCAGGTCGCGCTTGTCGTTGTTGCACCGGCGATCGGCCAGCACCAGGTTCTCGATGGCGTCGATTCCGCACCGTATCCGCGGCAGGAAGTGATCAGCCTGCGGGGCGGCGCCGAGGGTCCTGCGGCAGTAGAAGCATCGGTGGTCCTGCAGGGCCGCGAGGCCGTCCCGCAGGGTGCTGGGCGGAAGAACCCGGTCCGAGCCGAACAGGTGACGGTGCAGGCCCAGTTCGGCTGTGGCCACCTGGTTGATCTCCGCGACCATCCTGGTCCACTGCAGCTCGACCAGCGGGCGGACCAGCGGCCCGAGCCGGATAAGTTCATCGCCCGCACCTGGAAGCAGCCGGATGGCGGGCCCCCGGGGACCGTGGCGGCGCAACCGCGCCAGCGAGAAGGACTCCCGTGGTCCCCAGCCGAGCTCGTAGATGAACGGGAACACGGTCTGTGTGGACCCGACCGCCTGCAGCCGGGGCAGGGGCTGCTGCGCGGCAGTGACCTCGACCTGATCCAGCATCGCCTCATATGCACCGCGCAGCCGCTGGCGGGCCAGATGCCACGAGGGCGCCCCCGCGGCGTCGGCCGCGCGGCGGAACGCGCTGACCGCCGCGATGATGGCGGCCCGGGGCAGGGTGATCTGGCGCAACTCCACCGCGCTGCCGGAGCC
>JASHYW010000446.1 GCA_030042885.1 Streptosporangiaceae bacterium
CCGTTGTCGGCGGGTCGCTTGAGGATGCATCCTGCTTCTGCTTTTATGGTGCATCTAGCAATGCATAATGGCAAGTGCCAAAATCAACTGCATTACGCATGTATGATCGGCACAGTCCCGACGATTGGGATATCTGGCCATGATCATGAGCTACTCCTGAGAAAGGAGGTGACCTTCGTTGCCAGAAGTACGCAGCAGTCCCACGGTTCGCCGCCGCGAACTCGGTGCCCTGCTGCGCACGCTTCGCAACGAAAAAGGCCTCACGGTAGAACAGGTAGCAGAGCGTCTCTTGTGCTCCCCGAGCAAGGTGAGCCGCATGGAGACGGGTCACGGCGCGGCCAGCCGCCGCGACATCCGTGACCTCTGCGACCTATTCGGCGTTACAGACGAGTCCGAGCGCGACCATCTGATGGAGCTTGCGCGCGAGGGCAGGCAGGCCGGCTGGTGGCAGGGCTACGACCTGGATTACTTCGCTACCTATGTGGGATTGGAAGCGGAGGCGGTAAGGATTAAGTACTACCAGTCCGCCATCGTGCCCGGACTGCTGCAGACGACAAGTTACGCGCGCGCGATGCACGAGGCAGGGATCCCGACGATCGCCCCAGAAAGGATCGATGAACTCATCGAGGTCAGGCTGACGCGCCAGCGGCTCCTCGTGCAGCCCGGAACGGTACATCTCGGAGTGGTACTCGATGAGGCTGTGCTGCACCGTCTGGTAGGCGGTCCAGCGGTCATGGGAGAGCAGCTGGAGCGACTCATCGAAGTGTCACAACAACCTAACGTGACGATACAGGTCATCCCTTACAGCGCTGGCGCCCACCCCGCGATGGACAGTACCTTTAACATTCTGGAGTTCACCGGATCCGTGCCGAGCGTGGTGTATGTTGAGGGGCTGGTGGGGTGGATCTACCTTGAGCGCCCGCAGGATATTGATAGGTATCAGCAGGTGTTTGAACATCTGCGTACCGTAGCGTTGAATCCGCCAGGTTCAAGAGAACTGATGAAGAGAATGGTCTCGGGCGATAAGAATCCAGCAGTCCTTGCCGCACCCGGATAATGTCCGGCCTACAGCACGATTTTGCCAGGCGCGTATTTAGGGAGCTGAATTTTCATGTCGCTCATTCAGCCGGAGCTTCAACAGCTAATCTGGCGGAAGTCTAGGCGCAGCATGAACAACGGTGACTGCGTAGAAGTGGCACCGAAAGACGGAAATGTCTTCGTTCGCGACTCGAAAGATCCGCATACGTCATCACTGGCGTTTTCCGCCGGTGCCTGGCGTAACTTCCTTGCAGAGACGAAGCGGGACAGTATCGGCTAATCGCGATGACCCTGTAGAGAAGAGCTTGGTCGCCCCGGCTGCCCGCAACATCATTGCAGCCGGGGTGTTCCGTATCTTCGGGTAGATGGTCTCAGGAACCCCCGGAGAGGTGCTATCCGGGCTGGTGTTACCGCTTCTCTCCAGGTGCATCCGGTGTGGTGGAACGTTGTGTAAGGGCGACACGCGGCGTGTTTCGCAACGCATCTCCATCAATGTTGTTCTTGTTGCTGGTAGTAGTTATTGCTGTCCGGCACGAGAACGGGGGACGAGGTGCGGGCGTTCGCGGTGAGGTTGCCGTCCGGTGACCGGTACTGGACGGTGCTTGATGATGAGCTGTGCGTGGTGCCGCAGGCGGACGGGTTCTTGCGGCAGGTCCGGTTCGGCCGGGATGGGTCGGAGCTGACCACGAAGGCGTACGCGGGCGCGATCGCGCTGTTCTTGCGCTGGTGCGACCGCACTGGCCGGTCATGGCAGGCGGGGATCGAGCATCTGGGGCTGTTCATCACCTGGATGCGGCATGCCGGGCCGGGGGCCAGCGGGCTGGACGCGGATGGCGGCGGGACGGGCCAGGTGCTGGTCGGCCCGGGAGTTTCCCCGGTTCGCGGTGCGCGGCGGGTGAACGTGGTGCTGACCGCTGTGCGCGGCATGGTGACGCACGCGGTGGCGGCCGGGCAGGCACCGGCGCGTCTGGTGCCGTTGCTGTATGAGATCGCCGATGACCGCGACCTTCCTGCCGAGGCCCGCGGCGAGGAGGGCGGGATGGTGCGCCGCCTGCGGGCCCGGCACCGGCTGCGGGAGGACGAGCGCCCGGTGGACCGGGCCAGTGACGCGGAGATCACCGCGTTGCTGCGGTCGTGCCGGTCGGCGCGGGACCGGCTGGTTGTGCTGCTGATGGCGCGCGCCGGGCTGCGCCGCGGTGAGCTGTGCGGTTTGCGCCGGTGTGATATCCATCTGCTTCCCGATGCGCGGGCGCTGGGCTGCGAGGTGCCGGGCGCGCATCTGCACGTGGTCCGGCGGGATAACCCGAACGGCGCGTGGGCCAAGTCGCGGCGGCAGCGGACGGTACCGCTGGATTTCGTCACGGTGCAGGCGTTCGACGCGTACGAGTTCGAGCGGCTCGCGGTGCCGCGGGCCGCCTCTTCGGATTTCGTGCTAGTCAACTTGTTCCGTGAGCCGATCGGGGCGCCGATGCGTCCGGCTGTGGTCAACGTCTTGATCACTGCGGCGGCGCACCGGGCGGGCCTGGCCCGGACGGTTGCCCCGCATCAGCTGCGTCACGCGTTCGGGAGCAATCTCGCCGATGCCGGCGGCGCGGCTGATGTGATCGCCGATCTGATGGGTCACCGTTCGCTCAGTTCCACGAAGGTGTACTTGCACCCGGATCCGGCGCGGCTGCGGGCAGCGGTCGAACGCGTGCCCAGTCCCCGGCTTGCCGCCGGGGAGGCATGATGCCGTCAGCGATGGCGCGGCAGCCGGGAGCCTGCGACGCTGGCGCAGTCGCAGAGGTCATTGCCCGCCTGGCGGCGCTGACCGACTCTGCTTTCCTGGCCCAGGCCGGATGGGATCCCGGTGACCGGGTCCTGTCACTGCCGTCTGGGCATCCGCTGCTGGGCTGGCGGGAGTGCCCGGTGCCGGGATGCGGGAACGCGCTGTATGGCCGTGACCGTGAATGCGGGCAGTGCCGCCGCGCCGCCGCCGGGAGTCTTGCGGTCCTGGCCCGTGATGACCTGCCGCGCGAGCGCGGGGACGGGATGCGGGTGATCCCGGCGTCTGCTGACAAGTTGTGCCAGGTAGCGGCGTGCGGACGAGAGCAGGTGGCCCGACGGTACTGCCGGCCTCATTACCGGCGCATGCTCGGGCTCCGGTCCGATCCGTCATTCGACGAATCCCGGTGGCGGGCCACCGAGCCGGCGATCGAAAGGCCAGGACAGGTCAGCCTGCACGGCGTGAGCCCGCGGGCCGCCGCCGAGGTGCTGTACGGTCTGCAGCAGCGCACGCGCTACGGAGCGGCCACCAGCCCGGCGCAGCTCCGCCAGGTCGCCTGGGAACTGCGGCGGACGGGAGCCGCGAGCATCGGCGAGATCGCAGGCGGAGACCGCGTGCAGCACCGGCTCGTCCGCTGCTTGGCCAAGCACGCGGCCAGCGCGCTGTCCACCCCGGAGACCGAGACTCGCAAGGACGTGTGGGACCTGGCGGTCTTCGGGCTCCCGGGCAGGCTCGTCTTCACCGCGATCAGGCAGCCGTGGCTGCGGGAGACCGCCAAGCGGTGGGCCGCCGATGACCTGCCGCGCCGCCGCGGCAAGATCGCCGCTGATCCGGTCCGCCACTACCTGACGAGCCTGGCCGCGCTGTCAGACAGCCTGCATGCTGCTCGCGCCGACCACGGTACCGAACCGGCGCTGCTCGGCCGCGCCGACATCGAGTCGTTCGTGCACCGGATGACATTCCTTGCGAATGAGGACCGGATCTCCGCCGATTACCGCACCAGGGCCTGCCGGGAAATCCGGCACCTGCTCCGCCAGTTCCGGGCGCTGGGGCTGACCCGGGCCGGGGGCCCCGCGGCCGGGCTGCCGGACGACTTCGCCGTGCGTGATAGCGACATCCCGCTCAAGCCGGACGAACCCGAGGCCGGCCGGGACCTGCCGCCGGAAATCATGCGCCAGCTATGCGGCCATCTGCCGGCGCTGGAAGACGTCTCGTGCCGCGAGGCCCGGGTGGCAGCCGAGCTGCTGATCGATACCGGCCGCCGCCCGGACGAGATCTGCGCGCTGCCGTGGGACTGCCTGGAATACGACGAGCCCGGGCACGAACCGGTTCTCGTCTACTTCAACCACAAATCCGCCCGCCAGGGGCGGCGGCTCCCGATCGCCCAGGCCACCGCCGATCTGATCACCGCCCAGAAGGCCCGGATCCGCGAGACGTTCCCGGGCACCGAGCTGAGCCAGCTGAAGCTGCTGCCTGCCCCATACGCCAACCCGCACGGCCGGCGGCCGTTCTCCGTGGTGGTCTTCGGCGCCCGGCACCGCGAATGGATCACCAGCCTGCCGCCACTGCGGCGGGCCGACGGCACCGAATTCGACAAGGCCCGCGTCGTCCCGTACGCCTACCGGCACACTTACGCCCAAAGGCATGCCGATGCCGGGGTCCCGGTCGACGTGCTCGCCGAGCTCATGGATCATCGCAGCCTGGACACGACCCGCGGCTACTACACCGTCGGAGACCGCCGCCGCCGCGACGCCGTCGACAAGGTCGCTGCGCTGCAGTTCGACCGTAACGGCAACCGCATCTGGCGCGATGCCAGGACGCTGCTTGACTCCGAGCACGCGCGCCGCGCCATCGGCGAGGTCGCCGTGCCCTACGGCACCTGCTCCGAGCCATCCAACGTGCAGGCCGGCGGGAACGCCTGCCCCTACCGGTTCCGCTGCGCCGGCTGCGACCACTTCCGCACCGACGTCTCCTACCTCCCCGACCTGCACGCCTACCTCGACGATCTGCTCCGCAACCGGGAACGCGTGCTCGCCGCAGCCGGGGTGGACCAGTGGGCGCTCGCCGAAGCCCTGCCGTCGCAGGAGGAAATCAGCAGGATCCGGCAGCTCATCACCCGGATCGAAAACGGCCTGGATGACCTGACCGACGCTGAACGTGAGCAGGTCAGCCAGGCAGTCACCATCGTCCGGCGTCACCGCACCGTCACCCTCGCCATGCCGCGGCTGCGCCAGGCACTGCCCGGCATCCGCCCCGAGCGCACCGCATGACCACCACCGAGCCCGCACGGCCCGGGCTGCGCGGGCGCCAGGCCGATTCCGCCCGCCGCCGGGCCCGCGTCCTCCAGGCCATCAGCGCTGCCACCGCCGCCGGACACGAGATCAGCCCCACCAGCATCGCCCGCGCCGCCGGTGTTGACCGGACATTCCTCTACCGGCACCGCGACCTGCTCGAACAGGTCCATGTGGCCCAGGCAGACACGCCGACCCCGGCGGGAGCCGGGCCCGCGGCGAGCAGTTCCTCGCTGCAAGCCGACCTGCTCAACGCCCAGCAGCGAGCCGCCCGGATGGCCGCCCGCGTCCAGCAGCTCGAAAGTCGGCTCTCCGCACTCCTCGGCGAGCACGCCTGGAGGGAATCCGGGCTCGGCGCCCCGGCCGACATCGACGCGCTCAGCCAGCGCAACCACGCTCTGGAGCAGCAGATCAGCGACATGCGCCTCCAGCTCGGCGAACGCGACCAGGACCTCGCCGCAGCACGCGCCGCCAACCGCGAGCTCATGACCCAGCTCAACGC
>JASHYW010000447.1 GCA_030042885.1 Streptosporangiaceae bacterium
GCGAAATCCACCACCTCGGTGGCGGCTCCGGCCAGCCCCACCGCGGCCGCGTCGATCCCGGCGTCGGCCAGGGTCAGCGTGCGGACCGGCTTCTTCTTCGCTGCCATGATGCCCTTGAAGGACGGGTAGCGGGGTTCGTTGATCTTCTCGACCACGCTGACCACCGCGGGTAGCGAGGCCTCCACCTCGTGGTAGCCGTCGTCGGAGACGCGGCGGATGCGGATCACCGACCCGTCGATCTCCAGCTTGCTGGCCAGTGAGACCTGCGGGACGTCCAGGCGTTCGGCCAGCATGGCGGCCATCACGCCCATCCTGGCGTCGGTCGACTCAGAACCGCAGATCACCAGGTCGAATCCGATCTGGCGGAGCACCTGGGCCAGCGCGTACGAGGTGGACAGGGCGTCGGAACCGGCCAGGCCGTCGTCCAGCAGATGCACCGCCTGGTCCGCGCCCATCGACAGCGCCTTGCGGATGGATTCGGTGGCCTTCTCCGGGCCCATCGTCAAGATGGTGACCTCGGCTTCGGCACCCGCCTGGCGCTGTGCCTCGGCGATCAGCAGGCCCTCCTCGATGGCGTACTCGTCTATCTCGTTGATGAGCCCGTCCACCGACGCACGGTCCAGAGTGGCGTCTGAGGGCTTGAGCTTGCGTTCAGCCGCGGTGTCTGGCACCTGCTTGACGCAGACGACGATATCCATGAACGACACCGACCTCCTTCGTTGCTCGCCTACAGCCTGCCAAACGACCTGACGCCGCCCGGCACCGGGTCCGCCGGGTCCATGTTACTCGCTGGTAGCCAGCGAGGGTTATTCAGATAGCGGCTAGCGAGCATGGCAGGTCAGCCCATGCGAGCGCCCGGGAGCGTTATCCAGGACCGGTTAGCGAGTACGGGCCCTACGGGCCCGTACGAGCGGCCGGTGCGAGGGGGTAGGACCGTCACGGGAACCTGGATAACGCAGCGTTGAGGGAGCTCGCTGCAGCCAAGGCGGCGGGAACCGCCGAGGGGATCTGAATAACCCGAAGTCTTCAAGGAAGCAGAACAGGTGTTTCCCTGGCGGCCAGCGACGCGCTACCGTACATCGGCGTCCGGAAGGTACGGGAGTGAGTATCGTTGGGGAACGTCCAACGGGAGGAGTCGTCCTTTGCCTCGGGTCACCGTCATCGGGACCGGATATCTCGGGCTCACGCACGCCGTCTGCCTGGCCGATCTCGGCCACGAGGTGCTGGCAATCGATGTCGACGAAGAGAAGATCGCCAAGGCCGCGAACGGCGAGGCCCCGTTCTTCGAACCCGGCCTGGAACCGCTGCTGCGGAAGAATCTCGACTCAGGCGGGCTCCGGTTCACCATGTCGTTCGCCGAGGTCGGGGACTTCGGCGATATCCACTTCCTGTGCGTAGGGACGCCTGAGGGGGAATCGGGCCGGGCCGACCTGGGCTTTGTCTATTCTGCGGTCGACGCGCTGGCACCGCATCTGACCTCGCCGTGCCTGGTCGTGGGCAAGTCGACCGTCCCGGTCGGGACGGCGCGGCAGGTGATGAACCGGATGCAGGCGACAGCCCCGGCCGGCCAGGGTGCCGAGCTGGCCTGGAATCCGGAGTTCCTGCGGGAGGGTTTCGCGGTGCAGGACAGCCTCGCCCCCGACCGGATCGTGCTTGGCGTGACGTCCGGCCGGGCCGAGGCCCTGATGCGTGAGGTCTACGCGACGCCGCTGGCGGCGGGAATCCCGCTGCTCGTGATGGACCTGGAGACTGCTGAGCTGGTCAAGGTGGCGGCGAACGCGTTCCTCGCGACCAAGATCTCCTTCATCAATGCCATGGCCGAGGTCTGCGAGCAGGCGGGCGCGGATGTGATACCGCTGGCTGAGGCCCTCGGACATGACGCGCGGATCGGCCGGAGATTCCTCTCGCCGGGGCTCGGCTTCGGCGGCGGCTGCCTGCCCAAGGACGTACGCGCATTCCGGGCCACCGCGTCTTCGCTCGGAGTCGATTCGCTGGTCAGCCTGCTGACCAATGTGGACGCCATCAACCAGGGCCGGCGCGACCGGGTGGTCGCCTTGGCCCGTGACATCGTCGGAGGCGGGCTGGCCGGCAAGCGGGTGGCTGTGCTCGGCGTGGCGTTCAAGCCCAACAGCGACGACATCCGGGATTCCGCCAGCCTCGCCGTCTGTGACCGCCTCACGGCCGAGGGCGCGGTGGTGTCCGTCCATGACCCGGTGGCCATGCCCAACGCGGGTAAGGTGCAGCCCGGCCTGCGGTACGCGCGATCAGTGCCGGAGGCGGCCGAGGGCGCCGATCTCGTGCTCCATCTCACCGAGTGGTCTGACTACCAGGCCATCGATCCCGCAGCGCTCGCCCGCGTGGTGGCCAACCGGGTGATCATCGACGCGCGCTGCTGCCTGGACACGGGATTGTGGACCGACGCCGGCTGGTCAGTGCACGTCCTCGGCCGGCCGCCAGGGGGGTACGAGGGGGAGGGTTCCCCCCCGTGAGCGGGGGGTTCCGGGGGGTCGTCCCCCCCGGGCTAGCACTGCCCGGGCTAGCACTCCTAGCACTTCTCGGCGGCCTCGACCACGTTGGCCAGCAGCATGGCGCGGGTCATCGGGCCGACACCGCCCGGCATGGGGGCCAGCCACCCGGCCACGTCCGCCACCTCGGGGGCGACGTCGCCGGTCAGCCCGGCGTCCGTCCGGGTGATCCCGACGTCGACCACCGCCGCGCCGGGCTTGACCATGTCCGCGGTGAGCAGGCCGGGCCGCCCGGCGGCCACCACCACGATGTCCGCGGCCCTGGTGTGCGCGGCCAGGTCCTTGGTGCCGGTGTGGCACAAGGTGACGGTGGCGTTCTCCGTACGCCTGGTCAGCAGCAGGCCCAGCGCCCGGCCCACGGTGATGCCGCGGCCGATGACGGTGATGTCGGCGCCCGAGATGGCCACGCCGTAGTGGCGCAGCAGGTGCACGATGCCTCGCGGCGTGCACGGCAGCGGGCCCGGCTCGCCGAGGACCAGCTTGCCCAGGTTGACCGGATGCAGGCCATCCGCGTCCTTGGCCGGATCCATCCGGTGCAGGACGGCATGGGCGTCCAGCCCGGCAGGCAGCGGCAGCTGGACGATGTAACCCGTGCAGTCCGGATCGGCGTTCAGCTCGTCGACCATCGCCTCAACCTGCGCCTGGGTCGCGCCGGCGGGCAGGTGCCGCCTGATCGACGCGATCCCCACCTGCGCGCAGTCCCTGTGCTTGCCGTTCACGTAGGCGCGGCTGCCGGGATCGTCGCCCACCAGCACCGTGCCCAGCCCGGGCACGATACCGCGAGCGGCCAGCGCGGCCGCCCGCTGGGCCAGGTCAGCCCGTATCTGCGCGGCGAGGGCCTTCCCGTCAAGTATCCGTGCGGTCACGCAACGTCCTCCGGATCAGTGGTGCGGCAGATCAGTGATAGAAGTGGCGGACGCCGGTGAAGTAGAGCGCCACCCCCGCGGCCTGGGCGGCGGTGACGGTCAGGTGGTCGCGGATGGAGCCGCCGGGCTCGGCCACCGCGCGCACCCCGGCCTCGGCCAGGATCTCGAAGCCGTCGGGAAACGGGAAGTACGCGTCGCTGGCCGCGACCGAGCCCGCGGCCCGGTCCCCGGCCCGCATGACGGCCAGCCGGGCCGAGTCCACCCGGTTGACCTGGCCCATGCCGATGCCGACCGACGCACCGCCGGACGCGAGCAAGATGGCGTTCGATTTGACCGAACGGCATGCCTTCCACGCGAACGCCAGGTCGGCCAGCTCGGCAGGGCCAGCCGGGTCGCCCGCCTTGAGCTCCCAGTTCGCCGGATCATCGCCCGGCTCGGTCACGCGGTCCACGGATTGCAGCAAGATCCCGCCGCTTACCGGGCGCCATTCGGTGGCCGCGGCGGCCCCCGGCGGGGCGCAGCGGATCAGCCGGATGTTCTTGCTCGCGCAAAGGATGTCCAGCGCCTCGTCGCCGAAATCGGGCGCGATCACCACCTCGGTGAACACCTCGGCGATCTGCCGGGCCAGCTCGGCGGTCACCGGGCCGTTGGCCGCTATCACGCCGCCGAAGG
Organism: Streptosporangiaceae bacterium; assembly: GCA_030042885.1. The sequence goes on from JASHYW010000447.1 coordinate 4,064, forward strand.
CCGAGGCCGGGTCGCAGGCATGCGCCTTGGCGTGCGCGTCGGCGAGGTCGGCGCCGACGGCGATCCCGCAGGGGTTGGAGTGCTTGATGATGGCCACGCACGGCTGGGCGAAATCGTACGCGGCACGCCGGGCCGCATCGGCGTCCACGTAGTTGTTGTAGGACATGGCCTTGCCGTGCAGGAGGTGCGCGGCCGCGATGCCGTCGCCTGGCCGGGGCCGGGCGTACAGCGCCGCGCGCTGGTGCGGGTTCTCGCCGTAGCGCAGCACGTCGATGCGCCGCCACAGGGCGCCCGCCACGCTCGGCCAGCCGCTGTCGCGCGCGATCTCATCCGGGGCGTAAGCGGACGCGAACCAGGACGCGACGGCAATGTCGTAGGCGGCGGTGTGAGCGAACGCCTCGACGGCCAGGGCACGGCGCTGATCCAGCGTGAATCCGCCTTCGGCCAGCGCCGCGAGCACGTCCGCATACCTGGACGGTGCTACCACGACGGCCACCGAGCCGTGATTCTTGGCGGCGGCCCGGACCATCGCGGGGCCTCCGATGTCGATCTGCTCGACGCACTGCTCCGGCGAGGCGCCGGACGCGACCGTCGCCTCGAACGGGTACAGGTTCGACACCAGGAGCTGGAACGGCTCGATGCCGAGCTGTGCCAGCTGCGTCTGGTGCGCGGCCTTCGCGGCATCCGCAAGCAGGCCCGCGTGCACCCTGGGGTGCAATGTCTTCACCCTGCCGTCCAGGCACTCGGGGAAGCCGGTCAGCTCCTCCACGCGGGTGACCGGCACCCCGGCGGCGCTGATCCTGGCCGCGGTGCTGCCAGTGGACACCAGCTCGACGCCGGCCGCGTGCAGCCCGGAGGCCAGATCTTCCAGGCCGGTCTTGTCGTAGACGCTGATCAGCGCCCGCCTGATCGGGATCCTGGTCAAGTTCCGACCCTCACCTTCCTGCCCTGGACGGACCAGCCTTCGCGTACCATCCTGCCTACCGTGCTGACGAGCAACGCCCGTTCGGTCACCTTGATCCGCTCGTGCAGGGTCGCCTCGTCGTCATCGTCCGCCACCGGGACGCAGGCCTGGGCCACGATGGGTCCGGCGTCGACACCCTCGTCGACGATGAAAACGGTACAGCCGGTGACCTTGACCCCATGGGCCAGCGCATCGCGCACGGCGTGCGTTCCGGGGAATGACGGTAGCAGCGCCGGGTGCGTGTTCACGCAACGGCCGCCGAAGGAGCCGAGAAACACCTGGCCGACCAGTTTCATGAACCCGGCGAGGACGATCAGGTCGGGTGCGTGGCTGGCGCACGCGCCGGCCAGCGCCGCGTCCCAGTCCTCGCGAGCCGGGTAATCCGCCACCCGGACGGTGAAGGTGGGAATGCCGGCCCGCTCGGCCCGCGCCAGCGCGCTGATCATGCCGCGGTCCGCGCCGACCGCGACCACCTGTGCCCCGAAGTCCTCGTCGCGGCACGTGTCGATCAAGGCCTGAAGGTTGGTCCCCTCGCCGGAGACGAGCACCACCAGCCGTGCGACCATGCGGACACCTTAAGGCACGTGGCCGGGTGCTCATCTGAGGGGGCAAAATAGAGTCCGATGGCCAGATACCAGCCACCAGGCAGGCGCGGAACACAGCCTCGGGGGATGCTGCCGGCCCGGCAGCTGCCGCCGCCGGAACCCGCGCTGCGTCAGCGCGCCCTCGCGGCGTTCGCGCTGGGTGTACTCAGCCTGCTCGGCCTGGCCCTCGGGCTCGGCAACCTGCGCCGCGGCGTCTACGTGGCCGTCCTGTCCCTGCTGTTCGCCATGACGGCGATCTGGCTCGGGGCCTGGGCGAACCGCAGTGCGCGGCGCAGCGGCACGGCCCGGCCGCGCGGGGCGGTCAGCGGGATCGTGCTGGGCGGGTTCGGCCTCGCCCTCAGCACGTTGTGGCTGCTGGCCCTGGCGGTGTTCTGGCCGCAGCTGAGCGCGTACTACAACTGCATGAGCGGCGCGAATACGGTGGCCGCTCAGCAGGCGTGCCACACCGCGTTCACCAACTCGGTCGGCGGCGAGATCAGCGTCCTGCAGGGCGGCCGGTGAGGTTCATTCAGCACGCGGCCGGCGGGCCCCGTCCGGGTGTGCCGGTGCCGTCGGGTAACTGGTCCTGATCATCGGTGTCGCAGGCCGCCCACGGGTTGACGTAGATCCGGTGGCCGCCGGCATCGTCGGTCTCGTCGAGCACTGCTGGCCCGGGGGAGCTGTGCTGGCCCGGAGGGGCGACCCCGCGGAGCCCCCCGATCCCGGGGGGACCCATCCCCCCGGACCCCCCCGGCCAGACCCCCTCGGCCCTCCCAGGCGCCCCGGGCCCGGCCCTGGAGGCCCGGGTGGCACGGCGCAGGATCAGCCAGTTCGCGGCACCCGCGGTCAGCGCGGCCGTCACGCCGATTTCCAGCACGGCGACCAAGCCGGCCTGCCATCCGGACGGGCCCACCGCGGCCAGGCGGCCGTCGCCGAGCGGGCCGCCCGAGAACGCCGCCGCCAGGCCGGCGAGAACGCCGGTGGCCGCCCCAGTTGCGAATCCCCAGAGCGGAGCCGCCTCGATGGCCGGCGTGGGCGCGATGCGGATCGTCACGACCCCGCCGAACACGCCCGCCAGGTACGGCACCGCGAGCACCAGGACCGGCAGCCAGCCCGGGCCGGCTGCCCGCATTCCTGACGGCAGGGCCGCGAGCATCGGGAAGGCGGGCACCGCGCCGAGTGACGAACCAGTAGGAGCGACCACGGTGCCGGTGCCGAACGCGAATCCCGGACCGAGCGCATAGGCGACGGCCCAGATGATGGCGTTCGGGACGTAGGCAAGCTGAGTGAGCAGCAGCAGCGCCGCGCCGGTCAGGCCGGGGGCCAGCGCGTCGCTGGCCGCCCTGACCGTCGGCAGGTGCGCCAGCACAGATCCGCCGGCCAGTACCGCACCCGCTGCGACCAGGATGGCCGAGGAACCCAGCATGCCCAGCACGATCGATCGGGGCCGGGCAGGCATCAGGCTGGCCAGCCGCGACCAGGGCGCCAGCCCGCGGGCGGCACCCAGCCCGCCCGCCACCACGGCGAGCAGGAAAGAAGCGATCACCGCCTGCACGAGGGAAGGTGCGGCTTGCGGCGTCCTGCTGGCCACCGCGAGCGCTCCGGCCAGCAGGGTGTAGGGCAGGGAGAGCGCCACCGCCACATAGCCGACGTGTCGCAGCCGGGTCACCCCACCGGCATGTACCACCCAGCGCCCGGCCACGGCGAGCAGCGCACCCGGGATAAGCACCAGCCCGAGCGGGAGCATGCCGATCCGGCCGGCGCCGTGAACCGTAAAGCCGACGTGATGCGCGACCAGCCACAGCAGGGCGGCCGTGCGCAGGACCCCGCCCAATCCGCTGCCGATGCCCACGTGCGGCGCGGTGATCCAGCCGATCGCGGTGAGCGTGATCAGCACGGCCAGCCCGCTGGCGGCCGCGGCGCAGGCGGCGATGCCGCCCGTGACGACCAGCGGCCGCGCGGGCCGCGCTCTGGGCTCCGGCGCGGGCCCGGAGTGCTCCTGGGAGCCGGCCTGCGGATCTTCAGGCTCGGGAGCCGGCCGGGCTTCGGCGGAAACACTCACACACCCGATCCTGACAACCATCCCCTCCCAGCCCAAGCAGGCGCGCCGCGCACCGGACAGTGAAGGGGCGGGCCAGTGAGCGGGGCGAGGGGGCGAGCCAGGTATGAAGTGACAAGTCGCAGGAGCATTCGGTCAGGGGATCACGGCAACGGGTTACGGCGAGCCCGGAGCGAAGCTCCGGCCGGCCCAGTGAACCCGGGCCGTGAGGCCCGGGTGAGCGGCCGGTGTCACGGCGAGAACCGCAGCGGGGCGCGGAGCGCAGCGGGGGGTTCCGGGGGGTCGTCCCCCGGAAAGATACAGCCTAGAACAGCCCGCGGACCAGGGCAGCGGTCTCGCTGGGGGTCTTGCCGACGCGGACTCCGGCCTTCTCCAGCGCCTCCTTCTTGGCTTGGGCGGTGCCGGAGGAACCGGAGATGATCGCGCCGGCGTGTCCCATCGTCTTGCCCTCCGGCGCGGTGAAGCCGGCCACGTAGCCGACCACCGGCTTGGTCACGTGCTGCTCGATGAAGGCTCCGGCCCGCTCCTCGGCATCGCCGCCGATCTCGCCGATCATCACGATGGCGTCGGTCTCCGGGTCGTCCTGGAATGCCTGCAGGCAGTCGATGTGCGTGGTCCCGATCACCGGGTCGCCGCCGATGCCGACGGCCGTGGAGAAGCCGATGTCGCGCAGCTCGTACATCATCTGGTAGGTCAGCGTCCCCGACTTGGAGACCAGGCCGATCCTGCCCTCGGTGGTGATGTCCGCGGGGATGATGCCGGCGTTGGACTTGCCGGGGGAGGCCACGCCCGGGCAGTTCGGCCCGACGATCCGGGTCTGGTTTCCCGCCGCGCACGCGCGCGCCCAGAATTCCGCGGTGTCGTGCACGGGGATGCCCTCGGTGATCACGATGCACAGCGGGATGCGTGCCTCGATCGCCTCGATCACCGCGTCCTTGGTGCCGGATGCGGGAACGAACACCACGGACACGTCGGCTCCCGTGGCGGCCATGGTGTCGGCGACTGTGCCGAACACCGGGACATCGGTGCCGTTCAGCTCGATGGTCTGGCCCGCCTTGCGGGGGTTGGTGCCGCCGACGATCTTGGTGCCCGCGGTCAGCATGCGTGCACCGTGCCTGCGTCCCTCGGAGCCGGTGATGCCCTGGATCATGACCCGGCTCTGGCCGTTCAGGAAGATGGCCACCTCATGCTCCCTTCGCGGCCAGTTCCGCGGCCCGGCGGGCCGCGCCGTCCATCGTCGCCACCTGCTCGACCGCGGAGATGGCCGCATCGGAGAGGATACGCCTGCCCTCGGCGGCGTTGTTCCCGTCGAGCCGGACGACCACCGGGCGGTCTAGCTGCTCGCCGCGCGATTCCAGCATGGCGACCGCCGAGACGATCCCGTTGGCCACCGCGTCGCAGGAGGTGATCCCGCCGAACACGTTGACCAGGACGCAGCGGACGCTCGGGTCCGACAGCACGATCTCGAAGCCGTTCGCCATCACCTCGGCCGATGCCCCGCCGCCGATGTCGAGGAAATTGGCCGGCCTGACCCCGCCGAACTGCTGGCCCGCGTACGCCACCACGTCGAGGGTGGACATCACCAGGCCGGCGCCGTTGCCGATGATGCCGACTTCGCCGTCAAGCTTGACGTAGTTGAGGTGCTTTTCCTTCGCCCTGGCCTCAATCGGGTCCGTGCTGCTGATGTCATTGAACCTGGCGTGCTCCTGCCGGAACGCCGCGTTGTCGTCCAGCGTCACCTTGCCGTCGACGGCCAGCACAGAACCGTCCTTGGTGAGCGCCATCGGGTTGACCTCGGCCAGCGTGGCGTCCTCGTCCGCGAACATCGTCCACAGCCGCTCGGCCAGCAACGCAGCCCCGTCCGCGGCTTCGGCCGGGATACGGCCTGCCGCGATGATCTCCGCCGCCCTGGCGCGGTCGACGCCGATCAGCGGTGACACCGGGATCCTCGCCACCGCGTCGGGGTTGCTGTGCGCGACCTCTTCGATCTCCATTCCGCCCTGCACCGAGCAGATGGACAAGAAGGTACGGTTCGCCCGGTCCAGCAGGAAAGACAGGTAATACTCAGCCGTGATGTCGCTGGCCTGGGCGATCAGCACCGTGTGGACCGTGTGGCCCTTGATGTCCATGCCCAGGATCTGGCTGGCCTTGGCATAGGCATCATCCGGGCCCTCGGCCAGCTTCACGCCGCCGGCTTTCCCGCGCCCGCCCGTCTTCACCTGGGCCTTCACCACGACCAGCGGGTGGCCCTGCGCGGCGAACCGCGCCGCGATCTCGCGTGCTTCCCCGGCCGTACGGGCGACCTGGCCAGCCTGCACAGGGACGCCGTGCTCGGCGAACAGTTCCTTCGCCTGATACTCAAACAGGTCCACTCTCAGTCTCCACTATTTCCGCTGTTCATTAGCCTAAGTGTCTGATAAGTCAGCACCTTGGTAGCCTAATTGGGAGCCTAGCGGTTCAGCTTTGGCCTTCGTTGGTCTTTCCTTTGCCCTCGAACAGCGGACCCAGCGCCACCGCAGCGGTACGCGTAACTGGCCGGAGCTGATGCCTATATACAACCTCGGTTGTCCGAGTGCTGGAGTGGCCCACCGCATCCGCGATCTGCTCGATGGGCACGCCGGAATCCGACAGGAGCGAAACAAAGGCAGGGCGCAGCTCGCGCGGCGTCCAGTCCTGGCCAAGGCCAGCCTTCTCAGTGATCCGCTTGAACTCCATCCGGACGTCGGTTGCGTACATGGGGCCGCCGAGGCTCGTGCAGAACACCAGGTTGTCTTCCTTCCATGCCGTCCCGGCTTTGGCCCGGGCAGCCGCCTGCTTCAGGACCAGCTCCCGCAGCGCCTCTACGGCGATATCGGGAATCTGGAACACGCGCCGCGACTTCTCGCTCTTGGTCTCCCCGGTGCGCCGTACCGATCGGTAAACGGCCACGGTGCCGGCCTCGAGGTCCACCTCGGACCAGCGCAGGGCGCGTGCTTCCTCGGTGCGGATGCCGCCGAGCATGCTCACGGCGACGTATGGCCACAGGCGTTCTCCCTTGGCTGCTTCCAGCACGGCAAGAGCCTGGTCCAGATTAAGTGACCTAGACGGCCTCCCCGGCTTTCCTACGGGTACGGCAGCCAGGTCCGCGACGTTCCGGACCACGAGGTCATTGACCATCGCGTTCCGGATGGCCTGGCTCAGGATCATCCGGGCCAGCCTAACGCTCCTGGTTGACAAGCGCTCAGCCAGCTTGCCCAGCGCGAAATCGACGTCCCGCACCTTAAGCTCGACGAGCTTGACGTTGCCGATCAGCCCGACTAGGTGCCTGACCATGATCCGGTAGCCCGTCACGGTGCTTTGTGCCTGCGTGTTCAGGGTCTCCAGCCAGTCCTTCAGGCACTGCTCGACGGTGTAACGGGCCGGAGTGCGGATGCCTGCGGCAAGTTCCTGGTGCTTGAACCGCAGCTTGTCCTTGACCTCGGTCTTGGTACGGCCCCGGACGATGATCCGGTCCCGGCGGCCGTCTGGCTTCCGGCCAACCGTGATCGTCCCGGCCCAGCGGTCCCGGCTGCGATCGTAGTAGATCGAATCTTCGCCCCGGGCACGGCGTTTGGTCTCTGCCATAGCTCCCTTTCCCTGATGGGTCGCCACACTCCGCCTCGGCCAGGAACTCCTCAATGGCCTCGAGCAGGACGATCCGCTTACGGCCGAGCTTGATGCTCTGTATCCGCCCCGCCCGTATCGGGAAGTTACCTCATCTATTGTGCTTCTCAGCGAGCGCGGGCCTCGGGGGAACCGAAGTTCGCTTTGCGGTATTGGTGTTGCGTCGCATCTAGCAGATCGCGGGCTTCCTCCTGGAAGGGCAGTCTGGTGACCGCGGCCGGTCCTTCGTCCCGCGCGTCCTTTCACCAGCGAGCGCGCCCGGCATCACCGAGCGCCGTCTGGCGGTTCCGATGAAGGCGGGGTCTCCCAGCTGCGGGTGATGAAGACGTAGTCGCGGATGTCCCGGATCGTCTGGTCAAGGTGCCGCAGGGCTTGCATGATGTACTGCCGGTCCGCTTCACGGGCCGCGTCTAGGGCGGTCTGGAGGCTCAGGCCAGCATGGAAGAGGTTGCGGACGATGCCGCCGAGCAGGTCCTGGCTGACCTGCGGCGACCCTGCCGCGGAGGCCTGCGGTACCGGCAGGCCGGCGGCGAGGGCCGCCTCCCTGGACGGGTAGACCGAGACCAGGCGGTCGAGTCCGTTCGCGCTCACGACGCGGCGGACGACCTCGGCGGGCACCACCAGCCGCAGCTGCGTGCCGTTGGCGACCGCCCGCCGGTGGGCGCGCACCAAGGCCTCCGCGCCCGCGTAATCACATGAGGCTGTTGCGGTCATATCCACGATCAGTACAGCGGCGCCGCGGTTGATGAGCGCCAGTAGTTCTTCGCGGATCTGGCCGGCATTGGCCGCGTTGATATGCTCTGGCGGCATCACGACTGCCTGCCCGCCCGTCCACTGGACCGGGTAGGTGTCCTTAAACACGGCGGCAAACGGGGCGTAGGCCGCGAATCGCGGGCGTCGGCACTGCTGCAGCGGAGGGGGAGTTATCTGATGCCTGACGGATCGCTGCACGGGTCCTAGCCCGGCTAGGCGAGAGACAATTCAGGGCCTGGGACGGCTGACCGGTTCCCAGATGAACGACGACGGCGTCGGTGTGACAGCGGCGGAGCCGCTCGCCGGCCAGTTCCTGTGCCGGCTCGCATTCGGCCCGCGCACGGGAACACAGGTCTTCAGCGATGACGGTGAGCTCGGCCGCCGTCGCCCGTACCTCTGCGCTACGCCTGGCCGTGACCCGGGCCCGCGCGAGCGTCTCGCGGACGAACTCCGTCAGCGCCTGGTACTCGCCCGGTGGCATCCGGTTCCGCTTTCGCCCGTCATCGGCTGAGCCGACGCGCCAGATCCGGGTGTCCGCGTTGTGCAGTTGGAAGGCATACTCGCGTGTCTGGCGCACTATCCCGTCAAGCTGGCCGAGTGCGCAATCGACGTCGGCTGCCTGGGGGCCACCATTCGCCCGAACGTGCTCCAGCGCGAAGTCTGCCGCGAACGAACGTGGCATAACGCTGTGCAGCACGCTAAGGCACCAGGCAGCCGCGACATCGTGACCAGGCCCGCCGTAAGGCGCGTACCAGACCGGGGGGGCGTACCGAGCGGGGTGGTCTTCAGGCGGTGACATTCGCGAGCTCACGCCCTGGCGCTTCGGCCCTTTGACAACAGCGTCAGGGCGAACCCGGTACGTGAAGGGGGTGACCCGTGCCCCCGTACCGGGTCACCCGCCCGAGCCGGAACGGCGGGAAGAGGAGGCATAGCGCAACGCTAAGTAATCAGCCTGTCGGGTGGACACCCTCAAATGGTTCGATCACGCCCCCTTAAATAGGGGGGAGTTCCACCGCGCCGGAGGTCACAGACCACGCGCGCAGCAGAGAGGGCTCTAACTGGCCTTCGGGTCAGCCGGTAGCCCAGGCATGTATCCGGCGCGGGTTGCGATGACGACCGCCTCGAGCTGGGTGTGCGCCCCGAGTTTCATCAAGATGTTCTTGACGTGCCCGCGGGCGGTGTGACGGCTCACCACCAGCCGATGAGCGATGGCCTGCGGGTCGAGTCCCTCCCCCATCAGGGCGAGGACCTGCCGCTCGCGGGCGGTTAGCCGAGCCTGGCCCGGCATGGGGCTGTCCGGCGGCGCGCTGACGCGACCCAGGCTCTCAATGAGCGCCGCCATTGTGTTCTGTTCAACCAGGATGTTCCCGTCTACGGGGGTCCGGATTGCCGCCAGGATGGCGGGAAAGGGACTGTCCTTCGCCAGGAACCCGGAGGCGCCGGCAGTTGCAGCCGCGGCGAGCCGGGCGGGCGTGGCGTCCGCGGTAAGGATCAGGACGCGGACCTGAGGGCAGGCAGCCTTAACCTGTCGCGTGGCCTCGATGCCGTCGGCACCGGGCAGGCGGATGTCCATCAGCACGACGTCGGGGCTAGTGGCAGCCGCCAGCGCGACCGCTTCCTCGGCTGTTCCCACGGCACCCACGCAGTCCATATCGGGCTGGGCACCCAACGCGACCTGCAGGGCGTCGGCGAGCGTTTGCTGGTCCTCGACCACCAGCACCCGGATCACCGCGCGGCCCGGCTTTCCAGTAGTCCGGTCACAGGCGGATATACCGTCTCATGATCTCGGGCACTGTCTTCCTTTCTTGTGCTTGCGTGGCTGCCTTTGCGTTCGCTGGCTTTCTTCCTGATCCTCAACGGTACCGCCTGTCCTTTTGGGGAGTACATTCGAACGGACTGAGTTGCGCGCAGGACAGGCGGTAGCGGCGAGGGACGGTGCGACAGCAGTGGAGCATGCTGGCCCGCGATACCGCCGAGGGCTGTCCGTGACTGGCTCACGAAATCGCGTCATGCAGTGATGGCGTACTCGTTCCGTCTTTATGTGGCCGGGCAGACCGACAGGTCCCAGGCCGCGGAGGCGAATCTGCGCGCATTGTGCGAATCCCGCCTGCCAGGTGGCTACGAGCTTGAGGTCGTCGACGTCATCGAGCAGCCAGGCCTGGCCGAGGAAGAGCGGATTCTGGCCACCCCTACCGTGGTCAGGCGGGCCCCGCTGCCGCAGCGGCGGGTGATCGGGGACCTGTCCGACCATCAGCGCGCGGCTTACGCCCTCGGCCTGCCAGAGCGGCCGGGCCTGACCCGACAAGGGGATGAGGAATGAACGGCAGCGACATGCTTGAGCGGCTCGCCACCGGCATCAACGGCTTCGACCAGGTCGCCCTGGGGGGGCTTACCAAGGGGCGGACGACGCTCGTCACCGGCAGCACGGGCAGCGGTAAGACCCTGTTCGCCGTCGAGTTCCTCGCCCGGGGCATCCTCCGCTCCGGCGAACCGGGCGTGTTCGTTACCTTCGAGGAGGCGCCGGATGACCTGCGCCGCAACTGGGCCTCGCTGGGCTTCCCGATCAGGCAGTGGGAAAGCGAGGGGAAGTGGGTGTTCGTCGACGCCTCCGCCGACTTCGAGGAGGTGCCCGTCGTCGGCGCCTACGACTTCGGCGCGCTGGCGGCGCGGATCGGGCACGCGGCCCGCCAGATCGGCGCCGCCCGCGTGGCGCTCGATTCACTGGACGCGGTCTTCACTCGCTTTGCCGACGCCGGGGTGGCCCGCCACGAACTGGCGCGGATCGGCGCTGCCCTGGAGAAGGCCGAGGTCACCTCGGTCATCACTGCAGAGCGCGCGAACGAGTACGACCACGTATCCCGCTACGGCGTCGAGGAGTTCGTGCTCGACAACGTGATCATCTTGCGCAACGTCCTGGCTCACGAACGCCGGCGCCGGACCATCGAGATCGTCAAGATGCGCGGCGCGCCGCACCGCACCGGGGAGTGGCTGTTCACCATCGACCCGCGCGACGGGCTCGTCGTCATCCCACTCGCCTTCCTCGTCCCGCCGTTCGCGCGCGCCTCCCAGGTCCGCGTCTCCTCAGGCAACACCGAACTCGACCGGATGTGCGGCGGCGGGTTCTTCAAGGACACGATCATCTTGCTGACCGGGCCCAGCGGTGCCGGGAAGACGCTCACGTGCCTGAAGTTCCTGGCCGCCGGACTCGCTGCCGGAGAGCGCTGCCTCGCCTTCACCTTCGATGAAAGCCGGGAACAAGTGCGGCGCAACTCCGCCGGCTGGGAAATCGATCTCGACTCCCCGGAGGAATCTGGCCTGCTCCGCATCGTGTGCGACTACCCGGAGGTCGCGTCGCTGGAGGACCACTTCATCCGGATCAGGCGGGCCATCGAGGAGCACAAACCCGACCGGCTCGTCATCGACACCCTGTCCGCGCTCGAGCGCATCGTCTCGCCGCGGGCGCTGCTCGACTTCGTCATCGCGCTCGGTGCGCTGGTCCGCCAGCACGGCATCACCACCTTGCTCACATTCGCGCCCGCCGGACGGTTCACCCCGCAGCTCACGCCGTCCATCGCAGGCGAGATCGCCAGCCTTACCGACGTGACGGTCACGCTGCGTTATTTCGAGCAGGCCGGCGAGATCCAGCGCGCCATCGCGGTCATGCAGACCCGCGGCTCCGCGCATGACCCGAGCATCCGTCAGGTCACGATCGACGGTGACGGCATGCACATCGGCGAGCCGATCGCCGGCACCGCCGGGATCCTCTCCGGCACCGCCTCGCTTCCCGCGCTGGGCTGGCAAGCGGACCCGCCGGGAACAGAGAGCCCACAGCCCGATGGGTGACACGCTGGGAGAAGACGAAAGAGACAGCAGACAGCCAGGTTCCACCGCCGCCAGCATCGAGGGCGATATCAGCGCGCTGATCGTTGCCGCGTCGGCGGACGGGATCGTGGCCGTGGACGACCAGGGGATTATCCGGGTCTGCAACCAGGCGGCCGAGGAACTACTCGCCCGTCCGGCAGGCGAACTGATCGGCGCCCCGTTCGGCTTTCCCGTCGTGGCCGGCCGGCCGGCAGAAGTAGAGCTGATGCTGCCCGGTGGAGGCGAGCGCGTAGTGGAGATGCGGGCCACCACCACCACGCTGGAGGGCCAGCGCCTGCACATCGCGGCGCTACGCGACGTCACGCACCGGAGGAAGGCCGAACGAGAACTTCAGTCCGCCTTGGAGCATCAGAACGTCGTCGTGGCCATCGCCGCCCACGAACTCCACAACCCGCTTGCCGCAATCGGCGTTCTGGCGCACGTACTGCAGGACCAGCACGACACGATGACGCCGGCACAGCGAGCCCGGATCATCGACCAGATCGTCGAGCGCACTGCTCGTCTTCAGTTGCTCGTGCGCAAGCTCCTCACCGCATCAAGCATCGACGCGGCTGGTGTCCGGCCGGTTCCCGGCCGGGTGCTGGTGCTCGAAATCATCGTCGAGCAACTCGCCGACGTCATGACTAAGCCGGGCGGAGTCCAGGTGTCATGCAGCCCCGGCCTGACGATTATCGCCGACCGGGCCGAGTTCTCCATCATGCTCGCCAACTACCTCGACAATGCCCTGGCCTATGCGGGTCCGCCCGTTGAGATACAGGCAGCCGAGCGGGAGGGCTACGCCGAGATCCGGATAACCGACCACGGACCCGGCGTCCCCGCCTCGTTTACGCCGCATCTGTTCGAACGCTTCACCCGGGCGCCAGGGACCGAGCACAAGGCAGAGGGCACCGGGCTGGGACTGTGGATCGTCCGCACCTTCGCTCACGCGAATGGCGGTGACGCCTGGTACGAACCTAGCGAGACTGGCGGTTCCTGCTTCTGCCTTCGCCTACCGCTGGCGTAGGCTCGCCGACGGTCATGCCGAGCGAGATGGCGTTCATGACCAGGGCCTTGACCGGCATGAGCACCGAGCCGGTCATCAGGAACAGCACCCGAACGGCCCGTGGTGACGGTCGCCGCGACCGGAACCGGGCTGCCCGCGCTGTCAGCGGCCCGCGCCGGGAAAGCGCGCCCTGGCAACATTCCTGGCGAGCAGGTGAGGAGCCATCCTCAGCCGGCACGGGGCCATCCGGCCTCTGGTTCCCGCCGCGTTAGGTGCGGCGTTCACCGGAAGCCTGGCTTCAGGCCTGGCTCTCCGCGACCTCATGGCCGAGCTCGGCGCGGACCCAGGCCACGATGTCGGTGGTAGGTGCCCCCGGCGTGAAGATCTTGGCGACACCCATCCGGGACAGCTCCTCGATGTCCGCGTCGGGGATGATGCCGCCGCCGAACACCACGATGTCCGCGGCATCGCGTTCGGCCAGCAGTTCGATGACGCGGCGGAACAGCGTCAT
>JASHYW010000448.1 GCA_030042885.1 Streptosporangiaceae bacterium
TGCCTGATCATCAAGGAACAGCGCTCCGAGCTGGTCAAGCACCACCTGTGGGTGCTGTGGACCGACTACTTCAAGCCGCCGCACTTTGAGAAGTACCCGCACCTGCACCAGCTGTTCAACGAGGCCACCAAGCTGGCGGGCGCGGCCGGCACCAAGGGCAGCACCGACGTCGCTACGGCCGACGAGCTGCTGGCCAAGATCGAGGAGATCAACAAGATCTTCTGGGAGACCAAGCAGGCCTGAACCCTCCCGGCGGGCCGGTGCCGGTGTGGTGAGACCCGGGTTTCAGCTCCCTGCGGGGTGGTGAAAGCCGGGTTTCACTGCGCCCGGGCGGGCGGCCCCGGGAAAGGCACGCCGTATTTCCCGGTACCGGCCGGGAGCGGTAGGTTGCAACCAGGATGGGCGGTGGCCGATAACCCGCCCGGAGGAGAGACGTGACCGAAGACACCGCCGCGACGACGGAAGTTGGGTCGGCGCCGGGCCAGCCGGATCCAGGCGCGGCGCGAGCGGATCGCGAGACCAGGGACCACGTGCAGGTGTGCATGCCCGCCGAAGGCGCGTATCTTTCCGTGCTGCGGACCGCGACCGCGGGCCTGGCGGCGAGGCTCGACTTCACCCTGGACGAAATCGAGGACCTGCGCATCGCGGTGGACGAGGCGTGCGCGATGCTGCTGGCCCAGGCCATACCGGGCACCAACCTGGAATGCGCCTTCGACCTCGGCGCCGAGGAGATGACGATCACCGTGTCCGTGGTCGCGGCCCAGCCTCGCATGCCGGCCAAGGACACCTTCTCCTGGACCGTGCTGTCCGCCCTGGCCGGGAGCGTCGAGGGCCGCCTCGGGCCGGACGACCAGGTGGCCATCGTGCTGCGCAAGCGCCGGGAAACGCCGCCGGGAGTCTCGGGAGTCTCGGGGATCTCGGGGATCTCGGGGATCTCGGGGTCCCCGGGGGCGAGGTCCGGGTGAACAGCGAATTCGAGGTCCAGGTGACCGAAGAGTTCGATGTGGTCCAGGCCGACGCGGCCATGCGGGTCGAGCACGGATCACCTGACCGGGGCCGCGCCCGGGAGCTGTTCGAACGGCTCTCCGAGCTTCCCAGCGACGACCCGGAACGGGCCAGGATCCGCGGCTACCTGGTCGAGCTGCACCTGCCGCTGGTGGAGTACCTCGCGCGCCGGTTCCGTAACCGGGGCGAATGGCTCGACGACCTGACCCAGGTCGCCACGATCGGGCTGATCAAGTCCATCGACCGCTTCGACCTCGACCGCGGCGTGGAATTCTCCACATACGCCACGCCCACCATCGTGGGGGAGATCAAGCGGCACTTCAGGGACAAGGGCTGGGCGGTGCGGGTGCCGCGCCGCCTGCAGGAGCTCAAGCTCTCGCTCACCAAGGCCATCGGCGAGCTGGCCCAGCGCGAGGGACGCGCGCCCACGGTCAGCGAGCTCGCTGCGCATCTGCAGATGAGCGAGGAAGAGGTCTTGGAAGGGCTCGAGTCGGCCAACGCCTACTCGACGGTGTCTCTGGATGCGCCCGACTCGGGCGACGAGGACGCGCCCGCCGTCTCTGACTCCCTCGGCATGGTCGACGACGCGCTCGAGGGCGTGGAGTACCGGGAGTCGCTCAAGCCGCTGCTCGAGCAGCTGCCGCCCCGTGAGAAGAAGATCCTGCTGCTCCGGTTCTTCGGCAACATGACCCAGTCGCAGATCGCCGCCGAGCTGGGCATCTCCCAGATGCACGTGTCCCGGCTGCTGGCCCGCACGCTGGCGCAGCTCCGGGAGGGGCTCACCACCGAGGACTGAGCTCGCCGGGCGGGCCACTTCGGGGCAGCGCCCCGGCCTAGTCGGGGGGCGGCCGGTTGAGCGCCCGCAGGCTCGCCGGGGTGACCAGCCCGGCCAGGCAGAGGCCGGCAAGCACCAGGGCAGGCACACCCCACTCGGGCCGGTGCCCGTCCAGCAGGGTGAGCCCCGCGATGACCACGAACAGCTGGGTCATGAAGGCTGGGATCCGGCTCCACGGCCTGGCCCGCGCCAGGCCGACCGCGATGACCGCCAGCCCCGCGGCCGTGCCGAAGGCGATCAGGATGAGCGCGATCCCGCTGGCGAGCTGATAGGACCGCCCGTCCACAGTCGAGGCAGCGGCGAACGCCCCCGCCACGCACAGGCCGACGGCCTCGGTCACCTGAGCGGCCGCGGCCACGCGCAGCCCCGCCGGGGTACGAGCCGCGGGCGCGGCAGAGCCTGAGGGCTCCGGGGGGCCGCCGGAGCCCGCGGCCTGGCCCGTGCTCGTCGGTCGCGTCGCCATGTCCCCTCCATCCATCCCTCAATCATCGCGGTGCTGCCCGCTCTCAGCTTAGGCGGCCGCTAGCCTGAGCGAGTGCGTGGCATCCTGATCGTCAACCCGCATGCGACCACCACGGCGTCCAACACCCCGGAGCTGGTTACCCGCGCCCTGGGCGGGCTGGTGGATCTCGATGTCCAGCAGACCAGGCGCCGCGGGCACGCA
>JASHYW010000449.1 GCA_030042885.1 Streptosporangiaceae bacterium
TGCCGCCAGTTCCGGGCGAGTGCGACGAGGCCGCGAACCACGTCGGGGGGCAGCCGGGGGTGCTCGCGATGTGCCACAGCGTCGGGTCTTCATACTCGGCATGCCCAAGGTCCGGCGACGCCACGTTAGGTTCCCCGCCTGCCAGTATCCGCCGGCACGAACCCGGGGTCCAGCCGAGCCGGTTTTCGACCATACCGAGAGTGCTGGGGGAAACGCGCTGGCCGTTCTCGAGCTTTCCCAGCGTTCGCTCGGTCACCCCGGTCGCCTCGGCAAAGGCCCGCCTGTCCCGCATGCCTAGCTCGACCCGGCGTGCGACGACGTAATCGGCGAGTCGCCGCCAGTCCTCACCGGCCATATGACCGTCCTTCCCGCGAGCCGCCGCCAGTCCTCACCGGCTACGTGACCATCCTTACCCGAAGAAGATAGAAGAGTCTACCTCTCCTGCTGGCCGCTAACGGCACCGATCTGCATCTCTCTTCTTAGCTTATCTTATTCATGCTCTTTACTTCCTGCCTGTACTCCCTTAGAGTGCCTGAGTAAGCAGATTACTTCTTGTTTCTTCCTAGACCTACCAGGATCTGCCAGTTTCTGGGATCCAGCGGAGTCAGGGCCGTGACTCAGGCCTGGAGTCTCGATGGGCAGCACTGGTGACCGAAGCGGTGAGCCCAGCCCGGCGCGCTGCGGGCCGGTGACGTCCTCGCGCAGGCGAGGAGGGGAGCGCAAGGGCGCCCCGGCCGCGCAGCCGGACAGACGTCTGCCGCTTGTCGGATTTGCGCCACGCGCAGTACCGGTCACTGTTCCGGCTGGCGGTGTTGCTGGCGGGTGACGCCGACGCCGCGGAGCCGTGGTGCTGGATTCCTTTTACCGCGTTGCACCGCCTGCGGAAGCGCCCGCAGACGGCGGACGACACCTTGCCGCACCTGCGGCGACTGCTGGTGGCCCGGTCACGGCGGCCAGGCATCACCTCGATGGGAGGGCAGCAGGCAGCCGTCGGGCGGGGGCGGGACTGCCCTGGGTGCACCGGCACTCCGCAGGGGGCACCGCGGCCCGAAGACTCGTCCGCGACCCTGGCTCTGCGCACGCTGCCAACCAGCCAGCGGGAGGCGATCGTGCTCACTTTCCACCTGGACCTCAGCCCCGAGCAGGCCGCCGCGGCCTGCCGGGTGACCCTGGCCACGCTGCGACGTCGCCTGACCGAGGCCGGGTCAGCGATCCCGGTAGGGACCGCCCTTGCGGGCGGCCCCCCGGACAGATCCCGGCGTGCGGAATTAGCGCACCGGGCTCCTGCCTTGGGTCCTGGCGGCGAAGCGCACGCTGGGGTAGGGATGCACGATGCGGGCAGGGGGCAGCCACGTCTTCTCGATCCGGCTATAGCGCTCCCAGGTCATGCGATGGCGTTGGCTTCGGCGCCGGAGCGCCTGGATCCAATGCCACCGGACCTGGTCGCGGAAGGCCGTGATCAAATCGATGTTGCCGGGCACGGCGTAGTAGTTGAAGTGTCCCCTCAACACGCTCGCCAGCCAGCGCCCCTGCTCGGGGATGGGCCAGTGACGGCGCCGCCGCAGCTCGGCTTTCACCTGCTTCAGCTTCGCCCTCATCCTCTTCTTGATGGTGATGCGCCGGAGCCAGAAGCGCCCGTCCCTGGTCTTCCCGCAAACATGGGTGAAGCCCAGGAAATCGAACGTCTCCGGCTTTCCAAGGCCCCGCTTTTGCCGGTCCGGTGCCGCAAAGCGGCCGAACTCGATGAGGCGGGTCTTGTCCGGGTGCAGCTCCAAGCTGAACTTCGCAAACCGCTTCCGAAGATCGCTGAGGAACCGTTTTGCATCACCGAGGTGCTGGAACCCGACCACGAAGTCGTCCGCGAACCTCGCGATGATCACCTCACCGTGTGCGTAGCGGCGTCTCCACCAGCCGGCCCACAGGTCGAAGACGTAGTGGAGGTACACGTTGGCGAGCAGCGGCGAAACCGATGCCCCCTGCGGTGACCCCTCGACCGTCTCCGACCAGTTCCCATCCTCGATGACTCCCGCGGTCATCCACTTCCGGATGAGCCGCAGGACTCGTTTATCCGCAATGCGATGCCCGAGGAACCTCTCCATCCAGGAGTGATCAAGCCTGGAGAAGAAGTCGCTGACATCAGCGTCGAGTATCCAGTTCACCTTCCGCTCGGAGATCCCGACCGCGAGCGCATCCAGCGCATCGTGCGGGCCACGCCCGGGCCGGAACCCGTAGGAGAAACCGCGGAAGTCCTCCTCATACACGGCGTTCAGCACCTCCACCACCGCACGCTGGAGAATCTTGTCCTCCAAGGTGGCGATGCCGAGCGGGCGCTGCCGCCCGTCCGGCTTGGGTATGTACACCCGGCGAGAAGGGCTCGCCCGGTAGGCACCGCTGTGGACCCGGCCGAGCAGGTCTTCGAGGTTCCCCCGCAGATCCTGCCCGTAGGCGTCCCACGTCACCTGATCGACCCCCGGTGCAGCCTTCGGGTTGATCGCCACATAGGCCGCCCACAGGCGATCCAGGCCGACGTGATGCAGCAGCGCAGTGAACCGTGCGTCCTTGTCCCTTCGTGCTACCTCCCGCACACGGCCCAGCCCGCTTGGCACGCCTGACCCGGCACTGCGTCCGGGACGTGTCGAGCTGTCCGTGTTCCCCTCGGCCAACCCCCTTCCCTCCACCACCTCCGCAACCGGTCCCCCGGCGTTGTTCGGCGGCTTCGCCGGTACTACGAGGTTGTCTGACTTCCCGCGCTCGTTCATCTCAGGCTTACCGCCTCGGCGTTCCCTGAGCGGCCCGCCCGGTGATCACCCAGACGGGCGAGCGCGGGACCTCCCGGTTCTCGCGCATGGAGGTTCCGTACATGCACAGGGTCTCTGACCGCGCGGGGCCCACCAGCAACTCGCGATAACGCCGCTGGCAGTGTTGCCTTCCGCTTCCGTAGACAGCGTCGGCACCCCGGACTCTCTGATTACGCGGCTCAATAGCCTGGCCTGCACGTACCGCTACCGACGCTTCGCCTGCACCCTCACGGGCACCGACGCACGGCTCGCGGCCATCGTGGTTCGCTAGACCTTCGACGTAGAGCTCTTCCATCTCCTCCTCCATGCCGGTTTATCCCGGCGCACCTACGGG
>JASHYW010000450.1 GCA_030042885.1 Streptosporangiaceae bacterium
TTCCGGTAGCGCAGCAGCTGCCCGCCGGGCGGGGCGTGCCGCTCCCGGGCGTGCTCGGCCAGGCGGGCCATCAAGGTGGGCGAGACCGGCTGCCAGCGGACCGTCTCGCCCTTCTCGCGCAGCCGGATCAGGCACTGGCCGGGGTCCAGGTCATCGGGCCGCAGCGCCAGCGCCCCGCCGCGGCGGCAGGCGGTCTCGGTGTGCAGCCGCAGCAGCAGCGTGTCCAGCTCCGGGTCATCGCCGCCGTCCGCGGCGGCCTGGCAGATCTCGGCGAGCCGGTCGTCGGTGACGGCCCGGCGGGTCGACGGCAGGCGGCGGGGCTTGTCCACCTTCCGGGCCGGGTTCTCGGACTGGGCGATGAGCCCGTCGTCCTCGGCGTGCCGGTACAGGCAGCGCAGCGCGGCGACCAGGTGCTCGGTGGCGCTGCGCCCGCCGCGGGCGTTGCGGCGGGGCACCACGTGGGTCTTGACATACGACATCAGCTGCCGGATCTCCGACGGGGCAATCTCATTCAGCCGCCGCTCACCCCAGTGCTCCAGGACCCGGTTCCAGTACGAGCCGTACGCCCGGTGGGTCCCGGCGGTGACCGCCGCGGACACCACCGGGACGTACTCGGCGAAGGTCGGCACCGGCGGCCGGTCCCGCGGGGCGGCCACCAGGTCGCCCGGCGACAGGCCCATCTGCTGCAGCATCAGCAGCGCGGCATCGACGATGGCCTGCTGGGATGCGGCCGGGTGCCC
This sequence comes from Streptosporangiaceae bacterium, assembly GCA_030042885.1. Next base: position 741 of record JASHYW010000450.1, read on the forward strand.
GGCCAGGTGCGGGGTGGTCACGGCTGTCCTCCTGGAGCGAGCGGGAACGTGCCGTGAGCGCGCAGGGCCTGGTCCACCACGGCGAACGAAAAAACAGTGAGCATGTCCTGGCCGGGAACCGCGGCCAGCAGCACCCGGTCCCCGGCCCGCAGGCCGCAGCGGCGACGCAGCACGGCGGGAATCGCGATACAGGCCCGCGCGGCACGGTGACCATGCCGCCCGGGTCACGCCGGGCGGTCACCACGCCCGTCTCTGCGGTCAGGGTCAGCCGGTCCCCGTCACGCCAGCCCAGGGCACACGCGATGGCCCGGTCGGTGACCCGGCCAGAGGCGTCGATACGGCCGATCCCGTACATCACGCCCGCCGGAACGGACAGGGCGGCGGCCGGCCCGGCCATGGGCAGCGGCCGGACCGCAGGCGGCGCGACGCGCGGTGTGCCGGCCAGGCGGCCGGGGGCAGGGATGACAGGGGCGATCGGCTGGGCGGTCACCGCTGCCTCCCGGAATAGAGCGCAGCACCAGCCGATGGGAGGCGGGCAGCCAGCGTGTCCGAGTGGCCCGCCAGCGTGTTCAAGCGGTGTCCGTTTTGGGGACTTCTCACCGGTTTTGGTGTCCGAGGACCGACACAACCCATTGCCCCATATCGCGCTATCAACTACAGCGCTGAAGTCAGCCTATAGGGAATGCGGCGTTCCTGTCTCTGGTACCAGTTCTGAGCTGCGGGAACTCCTGATCCCGGGCGGCCGGGAATGATGGTGCTCCGGACTGATCTGCTGCGTCTTGGCCGTGGCGGGATTGCGTGAAGTGTGTTATCGCACAAAGGCAGCGGCGTTTCCAGGCCAGATGATCGCCGGATTGCAAGCGCCGCCGTTTGAATAACGTCTTGTAAACGGGCCGTCTTTCTGCTGTGTCAGCGTGTCCTGGCTCCGGCATTGGAGCGGGGCCGACACAGGTGCATGGGTCCCCCGTCACCGCCGGTTGCCTCTCGCGGTTCGAGCGGCGCGGCAAGCTTCGGTTGTCATGTGATGGGGCCCGTCCGTGCATGCCGTTACGCACGGTCATCAAACCTCGGGCCGACTACCTGGTAGTTTCCACGCCGACTCTGCGCGGCGTGCAGTCACGCTCGGATGGCTGTGCACATGACTCAGAAAGTCCGATTCTGGCTCACACTCCTGGGCGCGGCGTACCTCATCGCGGCAGAGAAGCGCGGTTGGTCGCCTGGGCCTGTCCGGCGGGGCGCTGGTATGCACGCGTGACCCCGGACTGTGGGCGCAACCTGAGTTTCGGTGTGTGCACGGTTGGCAGCAGGCCATGGCGATTCCTACCCTTGGCAGCGACCGCCGGCCGCGAGGCTAGGCTGCTCAACCGCTGGCGGGAGGAGGCAACGAATGTGACACTAAGGACTCAGCCAGATACCCGGCCGGATGAAGGACCCCCTGCCTCACTGGGCCGGTTTGACCTACTGCTGATCGTAATGATCTGCGCCTACCTGCTGGCCGCATCAACTACTGGCCGGTGGATCGACGCACTGCGAATCTTGCTCTTCACCGTGGCCGCGCTGCTGGCGCTGCGGAGCTCGTTGCTGCCGCAGCGGACGGCGCGCCTGATCCTGGGGGGCGTGCTCACCGGGTCCGCGATCATGCTAGCGGTGTCGTTCACCAACGAAGCCGGCCGAGGAGTCGCGAGCATCTGGGCAGGCCTGGTGCTCCTGTTCACCGTCGTGGTGATCGTGTATCGGGTGCTGTTCATCAGGACGGTGACCATGCAAAGCATCTACGGCGCTCTTAGCGCCTATCTGATCATCGGCGTGGCGTTCGCCTCATTCTTCGCGGCAATCGACTACCTGAGCGGCGGCCACTTCTTTGCCCAGGGCCAGCCCGACAGCACCCAGACCTTCCAGTACTTCAGTTTCACCACGCTGACTACCTTGGGCTACGGAGACTTCACCGCCGCGGGCAACTTCGGCAGAGCGGTGGCTGTCATGGAAGCGTTCACCGGCCAGATATTCCTGGTCACCCTCGTGGCCTTCCTGGTCACGCGGTTCCGGGCTCCCGGCGAGCAGCAACGCTAATCGGCCCCGGTAGCCGGAGGTTCTCGGCGGGCTAAACGTGCCGCGCTATCGGCGGCGGCCACCACGATGGCCGGCGCCACCGGCCACCAGTGCTCACCCCGCGCGGCCCGGGCCGGCATCGCCGGGGGTGCGTCGGCTGGCTCACGGCTTGGTGCCATGCCCGACACCTCCAGTACCTCGGGCTCGCTGCGTCTTTGGCCGTGGCGGGATTGCGTGAAGTGTGTTATCACGCAAAGGCAGCTGCGTTTCCAGGCCAGATGATCGCCGGATTGCAAGCGCCGCCGTTTGCGTAACGTATTGTAAACGGGCCGTCTTTCTGCTGTGTCAGCGTGTCCTGGCTCCGGCATCGGAGCGGGCCCGGCGCGGCGGATGGGACCGCCGTCACCGCCGGTGCCT
>JASHYW010000451.1 GCA_030042885.1 Streptosporangiaceae bacterium
CGAGCTAGGCGGCCTGCTGCCGGGCCTGGCCATGGCCGCGCGGACCGTCGGATCGCCGCAGATCCGCAACCGCGGCACGGTTGGCGGCAACCTGGGTGCCGCCTCGCCGGCCGGGGACTGCCATCCCGTGCTGCTGGCCGCCGGGGCATCGGTGGAGGCAACGTCGGTTCGCGGCTCGCGGATGATCCCGGCCGCCGAGTTCTTCACCGGCCCCAAGCGCAACGCGCTGGCGGCCGACGAGCTGATCACCTCGGTGCTCGTGCCGGCCGCGGCAGGCCCTCAGCAGTTCGCCAAGATCGGCACGAGGAACGCCATGGTGATCGCCGTGTGCGCGTTTGCCCTGGAACTGCGCCCGCCCGCGGTGGGCACCGGAATCGGGTCGGCCGGCCCTACGCCGCTGCGCGCCCCGGCCGCCGAGGAGTTCCTGGCCGGGGCCCTGGCCGAATCGGGATTGTGGGAGTCGGTGGCCTGCCTCCCGGACCAGGTGGCCCAGCGTTTCGGCGAGCTGGTCGCGGCGGCGGCACGGCCCATCGACGACGTGCGCGGCACCGCCGCCTACCGTCGGCATGCCCTGTCCGTGCTGGCCCGGCGCACACTGCGCTGGGCCTGGGATTCATATCGAGCGGGAGATGGAGCGCCGCGATGCGGGTAACGATGACGGTCAACGGCCAGCCAGCCACGGCCGACGACGTGTGGGAGGGCGAGAGCCTGCTGTTCGTGCTTCGTGAGCGGCTCGCGCTTCCCGGCTCGAAGAACGCCTGCGAACAGGGCGAATGCGGATCATGCACGGTCTTCCTCGACGACCTGCCGGTGTGCGCATGCCTGGTCGCCGCCGGCCAGGCGGCCGACCGCGAGGTGGTCACGGTCGAGGGCCTGGCCGGGCAGCAGGCGGCCGCCGCGCCGGGCGGGCCCGCAGGGCTGCACCCGGTGCAGCAGGCGTTCATCGACGCGGGCGCCGTGCAGTGCGGCTTCTGCACACCCGGGCTGATCATGCAGGCTCACGACCTCCTGCGGCGCTCCCCGGGGATACCCGCCGACCCGGATATCCGCGAGGCGCTGGCCGGCAACCTGTGCCGGTGCACGGGGTACGAGAAGATCATTGACGCGGTTCGGCTGGCCGCCGCTCTGCTAGCCGAGGGGGACGGCGGGGCCATGGCCGGGGAGGCCGGATGACGGCAGCGGACCAGGCCGGGCCGGTCGTGATAGAGAACTGCGCGATCGCGACGATGGACGGCCCACGGCACGACGACAGCGGCGCCGAGTACCGCAGCGGCCACATCGTGGTGACGGGCGGGCGGATCACCGCGGTGGGCGAGGGCCGGGCACCCGATGAGCCGACGGACGGAGCACGCCGAGTTGACGGAACCGGCTGCCTGGCCACGCCGGGCCTGATCAACACCCACCACCACCTGTACCAGTGGCTGACCCAGGGCCTGGCCCAGCAGTCCGTGCTGTTCGACTGGCTCACTGAGCTGTACCCGCTCTGGGCCAGGATCGACGCCGGGCAGATCAACGCGGCCGCCACGGCGGGACTGGCCTGGCTGGCCCTATCCGGGTGCACCACCAGCACCGACCATCACTACATCTTCCCGCCCGGCGCCAGACCGGGCACCAACGGCCGAGGCGCCGGGCAGGCGGGGAGCCCGGCGTCCGGCGGCTGCCCGGGCGGGTCTGGCGCGCGCGACGCGCTGGAGGCGGAGATTGCCGCCGCGGCAACCGTCGGCCTTCGCTTCCACCCGTGCCGGGGGTCGATGGATCTCGGCCGGTCAGCTGGAGGGCTGCCGCCCGACGAGATCGTCGAGGACCCCGACGCCGCACTGGCCGCGACCGCCGAAGCGGTCCGCCGGTTCCACGACCCCTCCCCCGGCGCCATGGTGCGGGTGGCGGTCGCGCCGTGCTCCCCGTTCTCGGTCAGCTCCAGGCTGATGCGCGAGATGGCCGAGCTGGCCCGCGGGCTGGGCGTCCGGATGCACACCCATCTCGCCGAGACCCGGGAGGAAGACGCGTACTGCCGGCAGGCGCTGGGCCGCACGCCTGCCGAGTACGCCGACGAGCTTGGCTGGCTCGGCGAGGATGTGTGGCTGGCGCACTGCGTGCACCTGGACGAGCCTGCGGTCAAGCGGTTCGCCGTGACCGGCACGTCGGTCGCCCATTGCCCGACCTCGAACGCGCGGCTGGGCGCGGGCATCGCCCCGGTCCGCCAGTTGCTGCACGCCGGCGCCGCGGTTGGCCTCGGAGTCGACGGCGCCGCTTCAAGCGAGGGCACGTCGCTGGCCGGCGAGCTGCACCAGGCGCTGCTCGCCGCGCGGCTCAGGGATTCCCGCGGCCCCGCCGCGCTGACCGCCCGGCAGGCGCTCTGGATGGGAACCCGCGGCGGGGCGAGCTGCCTGGGCCGGGCCGACGAGATCGGTGCGCTGCGCCCGGGCATGCTCGCCGATATCGCGCTGTGGCGGGTCGACACGCTCGGGCACGACGCGATGGCGCACGCAGCCGACGGGCAGGTGACCGGCGACCCGGTAGCCGCGCTGGTCTTCGGGCCGCCCGCGCCCCTCGAGCTGCTCCTGGTCGGCGGCACGCCGGTGGCAGAACGCGGCGAGTTGTGCACCGCCGACGTGACCGCGGCGATGCGCGAAGTCCGGGCCGCCCGGCTTCGCCTGGGGGCAGGCCGATGACCGATACCGCGAGCCAGTCCATCGCCACCCGTGCCGGGCAGCCGGGGCTCCGGGGCGGAGTGGGCGACAGCCCGGCACGTCCCGACGGCAGGCAGAAGGTAACCGGCGAGTTCGCGTACTCCTCCGACCTGTGGCTGGACGGCATGCTCTGGGGCGCCACCCTGCGCAGCCCGCATCCCCGCGCCCTGGTTACCGGGCTCGACATCGCCGGGGCGCTGGCCCTGCCCGGGGTCGCCGCCGTGCTGACCCATGACGACGTCCCAGGTCGCAAGACCTACGGACTCGAGCACTCCGACCAGCCGGTTCTCGCCTCCGGCCAGGTCAGGTACCAGGGAGAGCCGGTGGCCCTGGTGGCGGCCGACCACCCGGAAACGGCACGCCGGGCGCTGGCCAGGATCGCCGCCAGCTATCAGGTGCTGCCGCCGCTGACCGACGCGCGCGCGGCCCTGGCGCCGGACGCGCCGGCTGTGCACGAGGGCGGCAACCTGGTCCGCCACGTGCGGATCCGCAAGGGCCATCCGGATACCCGCGCGGATGTGGTGGTACGCGGCGAGTACCAGGTGGGCATGCAGGATCAGGCGTTCCTCGGCCCCGAGTCAGGCCTGGCCGTGCCGGCCGACGACGGCGGCGTCGACCTGTTCGCGGCGACCCAGTGGCTGCATGTGGACCGCGATCAGGTCGCGGCGAGCCTCGGCCTGCCGCCGGAGAAGGTGCGCGTGACCCTGGCCGGCGTCGGCGGGGCGTTCGGCGCCAGGGAAGACCTGTCCATGCAGATCCACGCCTGCCTGCTCGCGCTGCACACCGGCAAGCCGGTCAAGATGGTGTACTCACGGGAAGAGTCGTTCTTTGGTCACGTGCACCGGCACCCGGCCTCGCTCCGCTACGAGCACGGCAGCACGGCGGACGGCAGGCTGGTCTATGTCAAGGCCGACATCGTCCTGGACGGCGGCGCGTACGCGTCAAGCTCCCCGGCCGTAGCGGCCAACGCGGCCACGCTGGGCATCGGCCCCTACGAGGTGCCTCACGTCCAGATGGAGTGCTACGCCGTCTACACGAACAACCCCCCGTGCGGCGCGATGCGCGGGTTCGGTGCGGTCCAGGCCTGCTTCGCGTACGAAGCCCAGATGGACAAGCTCGCCGCCGCCCTGCACATGGATCCGGTCGAGTTCCGGATCAACAACGCGATGCGGGAGGGGTCGGTGATGCCCACCGGCCAGGTCGTCGATTCGGCGGCCCCGGTGGCCGAGATCCTGAACCTGGTCAGGTCCAGGCCGCTGCCGCCCGCCCCGGCCGCGGAGTACGAGGACCGCGACTTGCGCAGCTTGCCCGGAGGGGTGTCCAACACCACTCACGGCGAAGGCGTCGTGCGCGGCGTCGGGTGGGCCGTCGGGATCAAGAACGTCGGCTTCTCCGAGGGCTTCGACGACTACTCCACCGCCAGGGTGCGGCTCGAGCTGGTCGCGGGCGAGCCGACCGCGCAGGTGCGCACCGCGGCCGCGGAGGTCGGACAGGGCCTGGTTACCGTGCTGACGCAGATCGCCAGGACCGAGCTCGGCGTCGAGCGGGTGGTAGTCCTGCCCGCCGACACCTCTATCGGCAGCGCGGGCTCCTCGTCGGCGTCCCGGCAGACGTACGTGACCGGCGGCGCGGTGCGGGCCGCGTGCCAGGCGGTGCGAGAGCAGCTGCTCCTCCGGGCCAGGGAGCGCTTCCCTGATACGACGCCCGGCCTGGCCGAGCTGCTCGACGAGTCGGCCGAGGAGACGGTGACCTGGCGTCACCGGGCCACGCATCCACTGGATCCGCAGACCGGCCAGGGCCAGGCGCACGTGCAGTACGCGTTCGCCGCCCATCGCGCCGTCGTAGACGTGGACACCGAACTCGGCCTGGTCAAGGTGGTGGAGATCGCCACGGCCCAGGATGTCGGCAGGGCGATGAACCCGCAGGCGGTCGAGGGCCAGATCCACGGGGGCATCGCCCAGGGCCTCGGCCTGGCCGTCATG
>JASHYW010000452.1 GCA_030042885.1 Streptosporangiaceae bacterium
AGTATCCCGAGCTTGCGGAGCTTGCCGCTCTTCTTCGGGATCATCACCTGCCGCACCGGCACCGGCCGGAACTCGCCGGACTTCAGCGAGTCCCGGATCTGGTCCAGGAACACCCCCACCCCGATCCGGTTCTCGATGTCGGCCACCGTGGCCCCATCGATCCCCGGCGTCTTTGACCCGGCATTGGCTTTGACGCGCAGCCATCCCTCAGCCAGGAACTCCAGGTCGCTAACGAGGTTGAACAGGTCACCGAACCGGCGGGAGCGATCTTCTCCCGCCCAGCGGTGCAACTTGGCCTGCATCTCCCGTACCTTGCGGTACTGCGCCGCCTGCCTTCCGGCGGGCTGCGCATCTGACCGCACGGCACCGGGATTCCCCGGTGCATCTTCGGGCATTACAGCTCCTTCCTTGACTGACACGCTGCCGCCGCTGGGTAGGCCGCCGGCGAGGTTTCCGCAGGTGCGGGTCCTTTTCCGGCGACCCCCCTCCGAACGACGCATGCGATTTTCACCGCACGTCGCTCTCCAGTGCCGCGTTCCGCGAAGCCTGCCGTCCTGGTAACCCGTGGTGGATTCCGTGGTGGCAGTCGGGGCAGACGATCAGGGTCTTGCGGTGGCGTGCTGCCATCTGCCTGGCCCAGTCGGGCTGGTCGGCCCGGTTCCCGGTGGGGAGGTCTTTCAGACGCCGGACGTGGTGCGTTTCGACGTCGGTGTGCGCCTGGCAGAGTTCGCACCGTCCGGATCTGAGTCGGCCGATGAGTTCTGCCGGGCGCCTCCTCCAGATAGCCGGGAGGTCGTCGTTGAGGATTACCCTTGTGGTCCTGCGGGCCAGGGACACTCCGCCCCACCGGGCAACCAGCGGCTTCTTTCCCTTGCCCCGCTCGACCTTGACCTGCAGGCCCCGGCGGGGGCCTGCAGGTGTCTGCCAGGTGGCGCGGTACCGGTGCCAGACCTTGTTGACGCTGATCTTGTTCTTATGTCCCAGCGTCTTGGTCAGCGACCGTTCCATGACCCACCTCAGCAGGCCGAGACGATGCCGGTTGTAAGCCAGCTGGTAGTACTCCGCGAGACCCCGGAACTCCTCCTGGTAGCGCGCCACGATCCGGGAATCTGAATCATGAGCGCGGGCCAGGATGGCGGCCGGTTTCCCGCGTCGCATGTAGGGCTTGCGCTTGGCTCGCACGACGTCCATCGGCACCTTCAGCCCGATCGCCGCGTTGATGCAGCGGTGACCGTTCCGGTCGTGCTTGGCGTCGTTGTCGTGGACCACGATTTCATAGCCGAGGAAGCGGGCCGGTTCGGTCCGCCCGTGAGTAATCAAGGTCTTGCGCTCGGACAGTTCCAGCTTCAGGCGGTAGCCCAGGAATCTGCCGATCTTGCCCTTGATGTCCTCGGCTTCCCGTCGGGTACCGGTATAGCCCAGCAGCCAATCGTCCGCGTAGCGGATGTAATGCAGCCGCCGGTAGCCCGGATCGTCGGGGTCGCGGGAGGGGAGTTGCTGCAGTTGCCTGCGCATCTGCCGGGTCCCTTCCCGCTGCCCTTTCTTCTCCAGCTTCCAGACGGCCTTGTGCAGCCGCATGTACGGTAGATAAGGCCGTCGCCGGGCTCCTTGGTTATAGACGGGAAGAAGAGTCGTCTCGACATACCGGTCCAGCCGGTTCAGGTAGATATTGGAGAGCAAAGGGCTCAGGATTCCGCCCTGTGGCGCGCCGCTCAATGTCTCGTGGTAGCGCCAGTCCTCCAGATATCCTGCCTGAAGCAGTCCGTCGATCAGGCGCAGGAACCGGCCGTCGTGGATCTTTTCGGCCAGCATCGATCTCATGATCGAATGGTCCAAAGACCCGAAACAGTCGGTGATATCACCCTCGATGAACCACACCGTTCCGCGCCACTGACGCTGGATCTCCTCCAGGGCGGTGTGACACCCGCGACCTGGGCGGAACCCGTGGGAACGGCCGGAAAACTGCGGCTCGTAATACGCCTCCAGCAGGGAGCGGATCACTTCTTGCAGCAGCTTATCCGACCATGTGGGCAACCCCAGCGGCCGCTTCTTCGACGAGTTCTTCTTGCCGATATAGATGCGCCGTACCGGGGTCCACCGATAACGCTCATACCGCAGCGCCTCGATGATCGCCTGAATCTTCCTCAGGCTCATGCCGTCCACGGTCTCCGCGCTGACGCCGGGTGTCATAGCGCCGTCATTGCGGTAGATCTTCCCGTAAGCACGCAGATAAAGCTCCGGATTAAACAGGTGCCGGTACAATCTCTCCAGTGGCAATCCTCTCTTACCGCGTTCGTGGATGATCTCCAGCAAGGCTTCGGCTCCCTGCATTACGCATACCCCGCCTTTCCTGATAGATCGTGGACACCTGTGCCGCTTGGCCCTGTGAGCGGCCTTCCCGCTCTCCTTGGTGGGGCGTTACTCCCACGACTACTACCGGCACTCCGTCACCCTAGGGCTCGCGCCCCTTAGGTGATCCCGAATTCCTCTTGCGCTGGACGATCGAGCGTGACGTAGGCGGCCTGTCCGTTCCCTTGAGTGAGCTCGCTGCCCACCGTCCACCAGCCGGAAGGGTTGGGGCGAAGCAAAGGGGATTCGCCTGATACTGGTGGCTCCGCTCCAGGCGTTATATGTCGGAGGATGCACATTTCCATCCCTGGGAACTGGGCTTCAAACAATCCGGTGTGGGGTGGGCTGCCCGGCGAGGTCCCGAGTCCATGCTGGATGAACGCGGGCCTTTTCCAGGCAGCCTCCCCCCGAACCGGACTTGCCCGCTTTCCGGGCATCCGGCTCTCCAGTGACTAATCCGCGATTTTTCGCCGCTGGCTTTCCGGCGTGGAT
>JASHYW010000453.1 GCA_030042885.1 Streptosporangiaceae bacterium
TGCTGGGCGAATATGACCAGCACGCCCGGATCCGCGGCGGTGACCCGGAACAGATCATCGACGCCGCCACGGCCGACTACCTCGCACTCGCGCTGGACGGCACCGACGTGCTGCTCATGGCGGCCGACCACGCGCTGCGCCGCGAACTGTCCCGCCGCATCCGCGACGACCTGATCCGCCTCGGCGCCGTCGCGGCCGGGCACGCGGTCAAGATCGCCGACGGCACCCAGGCCAGCGCCGGGGACCTGATCATCTGCACCCGCAACGACCACACGGTCCAGGCAGGGGAGCCCGGCCGCACGCTGGCCAACGGCGACCTGCTCCGCATCGAGGCGGTCACCCCGGCCGGGCTGATCGTCCGCCGGGCCCTGGACCCGGATCCGGCCACCGGGCAGCGCCAGTGGACCGACCGCACTTTCCTGTACCAACATTTCCGCGACGACGAACTGGGCTACGCGGTCACCGACCACGTCGCCCAGGGCCGCACCGTGACCGCGGGCCTGGCCGTGATCACCGGCACCGAGGACCGCCAGCACGCGTACGTCGCCCTCAGCCGCGGCACCGACACCAACAGGGCCTACGTGTTCACCGTCTCCCCGAAAACCGCCGACCCGGCGCCGGGCCCACGGCCAGCGCCCGAGCTGGCCCGCTACGACCGGATCACCGCAGACCCCACAGCCCAGCCCGCTGCCGCCGTCGCGACCGAGACGAAAGAGGCAATGGCCGTGCTGGCCGGGGTGCTGAACCGAGACGGTCAGCAATTGTCCGCGTCCCAGACCCGGCAGCAGGCCCTGGCCGGCGCCGATCACCTGGCGATCCTGCACGCGATCTGGACGGACCAGATCACCCCGGCTCGCGTCCAGCGCTACCGGGACCTGCTCGCGGCCCACCTGCCGCCCGAGCACCGGCATGAGCCCGGCCATCAGGCCCGGTGGCTGTGGCGGACGCTGCGCGCCGCCGAGCTGGCCGGCCTGGACGCCGGGCAAGTCCTGGCCGCCGCGATCGGCGAGCGGGACCTGGCCGGAGCCCGTGACCTGGCCGCCGTCATCGACGCCCGGCTCCGGTACCGGGCCGGCGCCCTCGTCCCAGCCCCGATGGGGCCATGGCTGACCCAGGTCCCCGCCATCGCCGACTCCGAGCGCCGCGCGTACCTGACCGAGCTCGCTGCACTGATGGACGCGCGCAAGGACCGCATCGGGGAGCACGCCGTCCAGCACGCCTCACCCTGGGCGGTCGCCGCCCTAGGCCAGGTGCCTGAGGATCAGCGGGACCGGGCCGACTGGCAGGAACGGGCCGCGGCCATCGGCGCCTGGCGGGAACTATCCGGGCACCGGGACCCGGCCGACCCGATCGGCCCCGAGCCTGTTGCGGCCGCCCCGGACCTGCGCGCGGCCTGGCATGAGGCCTTGGCCGCCCTCGGTCCCGCCGACGGGCCTGACGTCCGCGGCATGCCTGACGGGCGGTTGCTGCACCTGCGCGACACCTACCCGGTCGAAACCGCCTGGGCCCCCCAGTACGTCGGCGACGAACTCCGTCAGGTCCGGGCCGCCACCTGGGAGGCCCGGCTGGCAGGGCTGCGCGCCGCCGCCGAGGCCACCGCCGCCCGCCGCCGAGGCGACCCCGGCACCGCCGCCCAGAAGCAGGAACTCGCCGCCTCCTACCAGGCCCTGCACCAGGCCTACCGGCAGCGCGAGACCGTCCTCGCCGCCACCATGGCCGACCGCGCGGACTGGGACGCTGCCACCCGCGCCCAGCGTCACCTGGCCGTCGCCGCCGACGCCGAACTCCGCCGCCGTCACCCCGGCCAGCACTATCCCCCGCTCCGCTCGGCCGAGCCCGGTCCTGCCACCCGAAGCCCGCGCGCCGGGCCTGACCTGACCGCGGGGGAGCCGCCTGGCGAGACGGGCCAGTGGATCAAGGACCTGGCCGCCGCTCACCGCACCTTCGCCAAGCGGTTCGCGAACCTGCAGAGCCTGACGATCCCCTCCCCGGACCCCGATTACGGCGATCTCGGCCAGGCCTTTCTGCCCTGGCCCCGGCCGGGCAGGGACGCGATCTTGCAACCACCCAAACCCGAGATCCCGCCGTCCGCGGAGGTTCTCCAGCGCGCCGCCGGCCGCGACGCCGACTGGGAAGCCGCCGACTGACGGCGGCCGGGATGACTGCGAGTCCGGCCAGCGCCAACGAGACAGGGCTGACAGCTCCCACGGCCCGGAGCGTCCTCAGAGCCAGCAGCGAAGCGAAGTTCCAGCTGAACGACGAAGGCATGGCCGGAAGGGTTATCCGGACATCGAAGCCTCCCTGAACAGGACAACACCTGTCCCGGTATATCCGTTTAGTCCGTTTCAGCTTTCTGATCTTGATCGGCCGATTTGTCATCCTGGATTCGTGTTCGATCCAGGCTCCACACGATGTCACGCAGCTCCGGGCTCGTGGCATGCAACCTGCGAGGTGCGCTGACGTCAGATGGCAACGAATTCAATCGAGACCAGCCCGGACGGGCCAGACCGGGCTGCCGAACGGCTGGCTTACTCGGTCGACGAGGCCGCTCACCTGACCGGGCTATCCCGAGACCTGCTATATGAGCAGATGAGGCGCGGGAATCTGTCCTACGTGAAGGTAGGGAGACGGCGGCTCATCACTCGCCAGCACCTGG
>JASHYW010000454.1 GCA_030042885.1 Streptosporangiaceae bacterium
GGGCCTGTTCCATCTCGGCGAGCAGTGAACCGGGCAGCGGCTGCTCGCACCAGACCACCTTGCCGGCCGGGGTGCGGCGCGCACCCCAGCGCTTGGCCAGCTGGCGGACCACCTGGAGGCCACGGCCGTTCTCGTCGTCGCCGTTGGCCTGGCGGAGCCGCGGCAAGGCCGCGGAACTGTCGAGCACTTCGCAGACCAGCGCCCGCTCGTTGATCAGCCGCAGCGTGACGGGTCCGCGCGAGTACTTGACGGCGTTGGTCACCAGCTCGGAGACCAGCAGCTCGGTGGTGGGGATCAGGTCTTCCAGCCCCCAGCGCTTCATCGGCGCGGCGAGCACCGAACGCGCCTCCCGCACCGAGGTCAGCTTGGGCGCGAACGTCCACGAGGCATAGCTGTCCTCGGGCAGCCGCCGCAGCCGGGCGATGAGCACGGCGATGTCATCGCGCTGATGATCGGAGTACACCCCGTCCAGCGTGGCCTTGCACAGGTCCTCGAGCGGCCGTGTCGGTGAGCCGGGGCCGAAGATGCCGCGCAGCCGGGTGAGCCCGTCGCTGATATCCCGGCCCTTGTTCTCCACCAGGCCGTCGGTGTACAGCACGAACAGGCTGCCGTCCTCCACCTTGAACTGGCGGCTTTCCACTTCGCCGTCGCCGATGCCGAGCGGCGGCGCCGGCGGGACGTCCAGCAGCTCGTTGCTGCCGTCCGGGTGCACGAGCAGCGGCGGCAGGTGGCCGGCCACGGCGACCTCGCATTCGCCGCTCACCGCGTCGAAGACGGCATATGCGCAGGTCGCGAAGTGCGGTTCGCGCTCACCGAGGGTGTGCATGAGCTCGTCGAGCTGCTGCAGCGATTCGGCAGGCGGCAGCTCGAGCATGGCCAGGGTGTGAATGGCGGTGCGCAGCCGGCCCATGGTGACGGCGGCGCGCACGCCGTGCCCGGCCACGTCGCCGACCACGAGCGCGACCCGGCCCCCGGGCAGCGCGATGGACTCGTACCAGTCGCCGCCGACCTCGATGAGCTTGCTGCCGGGCAGGTAGCGGTGCCTGACCTCGACCGAGGACGGCGCGGAAAGCCCGGTCGGCAGCATGCTTCGCTGCAGGGTCAGCGCGGTGGCGTGTTCCCGGCTGTAGCGGCGGGCGTTGTCGATGAACACGGCGGCGCGGGACGCGAAGTCCATGCCGACCTCGATGTCATACGCGTCGAACCGCCGGAACCCCTCCTGCCTGGTGCAGGCGAAGAACCCCAGCATGGTGCCGCGCGCGACCAGCGGCAGCATCAGCATGGAGGCGCCCGAGAGCAGTTTTCCCACCGGCCGGCGCCGCCAGGCCTTGGCAATGTTCCCTGCCTGGCTTCCGCTGATCGTCTCGACTACCGGCTTGCCGGTGTCCATGCAGGTGAAGTACGGCGTCTGCGCCGGATAGCGGAGGATCTCGCCGATGGGGAACGCTGCCTCCCAGGCCGGGTCCTTCCTGTCGTGGGAGAGTGCGATCCGCCTCAGCGGCAGCGACCCCTCGGGTCCGTGCGCGGGCAGCTCGTCGTTGCCCATCAGGCTCTCGAGCAGCAGCAGGTCGGCCGCGTTGCAGAAGTGCGGCACCAGCGCGTCCATCAGCTCACGCGCCAGGTGATCGACGTCGAGGGTGTCGCCGATCCTGGTGAAGGTCTCGTCCAGCATCCGCTTGCGCATGAGCGCGGGATCGACGAACCGCTCGGCCCGGGGCGCCGGAATGCGCAGCAGGGCCAGAGCGGCCAGGCTGGTGCCGGCCGCGCGCATCGGGTGCACGGTGACCACGGCCTCGGCCGGCTGGCCGTCGCGCGTTCCGATGGTCAGCATCGCGCTGCCCTCACGATCGGAACGGATCGCTTCGAGCAGACCGCTGACCGCGGTGACGCCATCTCCGGACCGGGCGGCATGCGCGTTTGACTGAGGGCTGGCCGCCGTCAGGTCACTCAGCTGAGCGCCGAGCAGCTCGTCCGGCTCGCGCGCGAGGATCAGCGGCGCGTTGCGATCGTGCTGCACGATGCGCCCGTCATAGTCGATCCCGAGAATGAGGGTGCGCACGGACGAGGGGAGAGTCGGCAGCACGCTCTCGGCGGCGGTGCTGGCGGCGGAGGTCCCGTCGGCGACGGGGCCCCCTTGATCCCCCCGTACCCCTTGATCCCCCCGTACCCCTTGATCCCCCCGTACCCCTTGATCCCCCCGTACCCCTTGATCCCCCCGTACCCCTTGATCCCCCTGGTCTCCTTGACTCTCCTGGCCCCCCTGGCCTCCCTGGCCCCCCTGGTTGCCGTCGGCCTCCACCGATTCGGCGTCGGTCTTGGCTTCGCGGCCTCTTCTCGTGCCATTATCCGATGGTCCAGCAGCCCGCGGTGCCGGGGCACGGTTCGACGGGGCATCGCTCTCGGAAGCACTGGACCCGAGGGCGCTGCCCTTCGCCGACATGCCCGATGTCATGTGCTGTGTCTCCCGCTGGCATCGCTGGCTGCGCTCTTGTCAATTATGGGCCACGGACGGCACGTTCAGACAGGAGTTCCGATCACTCACCTTAATCCCGAAAAGTATTATTTATGCCCGATTGTCATAATTTCCGGAAGCGCATTGGGCGCTCAGCCGGGAACCTCAAGTAACCCGGCCGGCACTGACGGCGCCGGGCCGACGAGGCTGTTACGTCAGCCGAGCCACGGCCAAGGCGGCGGCGAGCAGGATGATGGCCCATGAGGTGGCCCGCAGCGCCCCCTCGAGCGGCCCGATCAGGGCATCGGCCGATATGGGCACCGTGCGACCGTCGCCGAAGATGATACCGCCCTCGACCCGCAGCGCCCGGCGCCGGACGTTCCGGGCCGGGGTGCTCAGCCGCCGCTGCGCCGTGGACAGGGCGAACGCGCCCACCGAGGCCATCAGCGGGGCCAGGGCCAGCGTGCCGGCCTGTGCCACGTACCCGGTCAGCACCGGGAATGCCCCCCAGCCCGCGGCGAACCCGAAGTCGGTGTGCATCAGGCCGCCGAACAGCTCCGCGTTATAGCCGATCACCAGGATCGGGCCAGCCACCATGAACGGGATCAGGGTCCAGCCGACCTTCGATACGCCGGCCACCCCCAGCGCCAGTGCGCCGGCCAGCCCCGCGACCGCCACCGCGATCAGCACGGAGGAGGGAATCCGGGTGCGCAGCGGCCGGCCGCGAAGCTCGTCGAGCGCGTGCGCGGCCAGCCCGACCGCGAGAAAGAACGCCAGCACGGTCGCGATCAGGCGGCTGGCCTGCACCTGCGGCGCGAGCGCGGCGCCGATGACCGCATAGGACAGATGCCACGCCGTGTACGGCGGGTGCAGCAGCGTCCACCAGTCCCGCCATCCGCCCGGCCGGGCAGCGTAGTAAGCCGGTAGGGCGGATGGCCCGTCGCCGGTGCCCTCGGTGCCCGCCGGGGGGGACAACTCGCCAGAATCCCCCCGAGGCCCCCGCTCAGGAGTAGGCACGCGTGCCCCACATGACCAGGCCGCCGCCGAGGCTCATGACCCGGGCGCCCACGTCGGTGAACCCCGCCTTCTGCCACGCTTGGACCGTCCAGGAAACCGGGTACCTGCGGTAGTGAGCGGAGATGTTCGGGCCGAGGAAACGCCCGACCCGGAACCACTCCCGGCCGCCCAGCAGGAACCCGCCGGCCGGCAGCGCCAGCCTGGTGTACGCCCACCAGGCCGGATGCCACCACGCGCCCTCCGGCACGCAGAACTCCAGGCTGGCCATGGTGCCGCCGGGCCGCAGAACGCGGGCCAGCTCGGCCAGCGTGGCCTGCGGATCCCGGACGTACCTGAGCAGGTAGGTGAACGTCAGCGCGTCGAAGTAGCCGCCAGGGAACGGCAGCTGCTCGGCCCGCCCCACCACCAGCCCCACCTGGCCGGCTCTCCCGGCCGCCGCCACCCGGCGATGCCCCTGCCGCAGCATCTCCTCGGTCAGGTCCACGCCGACCACCCTGACCCCCCGCTGCCTCCGGTCCGCCGCGCTCCCCGGCGACCCGCCCGCCGCCCCGCGCGTCCCGTCGGCCACCTCGCGGTGGCCCTCGTCAGCCGCGTTCCCCGCGCTCCCGCCGCGGGCCGCGAGCTGCAGCGCCACCCCCGCGGTCCCGGAAGCGACGTCAAGGATCACGCCGTCCGCCGGGAGCACGCGGTCGACCATGGCCGACCGCCACCGCCCGTTCTGGCCGAACGAGAGAATCTCGGCCAGCAGGTCGTACCTGGCAGGCAGCGGGGCGAACAGGTCACGCGCGAAGCGGTTCGGATCGGCGTGCATGGGGACCTCTCCGGCGTGACACGGCAAGGGGAGCCGAGACGGCGCCTGAGCCTCACGGTACCCGCCGCGACACGCGCGGGGCAGGCGGTAAAGCGCAAGCCCCCGAAACGCCCCGGATGCATAACCTTGTGTCCAGTGTCGCTCCACGGGAGGTAGTGAATGCTACACCGCATACCGATTTCGGTATGCGATGCCACAACCACTACATAGCGGCCGGGCCGACGGGCGGGCAGCCTGATCCTAGCGGCGCCAGTCCGGCGGGAGAGCGGCCCTGATCCTGTCCGCGTAGGCCTCGGCCGGGGCCGCCGCGTCGTAAGGGTGCCGTGGGCCGAGCCAGAACCGCAGGCCGTCTTTGAAGTTCCTCGGGATGACGTGCAGGTGCAGGTGCGGCACCGACTGGCTGACCACGTTGTTGATGAGGATCATCGAGCCGTCGGCGCCGAGGCCATCCTCGACCGCGCGCTCCAGCCGCTGAGCCGTTCCGAAGAACTCCGGTACCTGATCGGCGGGCAGGTCACTGAGCAGGCGCACATGCAGCTTCGGCACGAGCAGGGTATGGCCGCGGAACACGGGCCGGTGATCGAGGAACGCCATCAGCCGTTCCGTCTCCAGGATGATCACGGCCTTCTCATCGCCGCGGATGACGGCGCAGAACCCACACGTAGCTGGCATCAGCCGCGAGCCTATCCCCTGCCGGGAGAGCCACGCCTGCCCGCCCGGCCGGCCCGCGCCATATTCCGGTGCGACCGCCTATGCCGGCGCCTTTGTCTGGGGAGTGGCCGGCTCGGTGTTCGGTGCGGTCGCGCTCACCACACTCCAGCAGGTCGCTTCCGTTGACGCGCACGGCCGGGTAATGGGTGTCACCGCGACCAGTCAATCGTGGGTCGAGATCATCGCCCTTCCGCTGGGCGGGGTGACACTGGCCGCCCTCGGTATCCGCGCCGACGCCGTCGTCCTGGCCGGGGTAGCCGTCGCAGCGGGACTGATCGGCCTGGGCAGGCCGGGACCGCAGCGCCAGTGAATGCTCCGCCTATTGGCTGAGCGTGGTGTTCTGGCCTGTCGCGGTGATCTGGAGGCCCTGCTGGGTGACGCTCACGCTCTGGATCGTGACCCCGGCGGGCAGTTTCGGGATGGTGACGGTGAAATTCGCCAGGTTGCCGAGGACAGAAGCCGGTATCCCGCCGAAGTCGGTGACCTTGACGTTGATCTGGTTCGGGCCCGACTGGGTGACCTGGACGGTGGCCGAGTCGCTGAACAAGCCGAACAGGTTGACGGTGGCCTTGATCTGGTTCGGGCCGTCGGGGGCCAGCGTAACGCCCGACGGGATGCCGCCCACGTTCCCCAGGGAGGTGAACGTGACCAGTACCGTGGCGGTGAAATGGTCGATCGTCGCGCTGTTGAGCCCGTGAATGTGCATCCCGTTCAGGGTGGCGTTCAAGCTGGCGATCTTGAGCAGGCCAGAGCCGACGCTGCTGACGTTGATCGTCTCGTTGCTCGCCGTCACGGTCACGGTCTTGAAATCACGGGCGATCAGCTGGGTCCAGAACGGGAACCCATGGATGGTCACCTTCGGCTTGCCCGATAGGCCCAAAGACGACTGGACCTGGCTGGCCATCTGATTCTCGGTGTACGCCTTGGCGGCGAAGTCGCTGATCACCAACAGCACGAGGACCACGAGCACCGTGATCAGCGCGATGCGCGACCCCCTCCTGCGCCGCCTGGTCACCGGCGGGGGCGCTCCCGGGGGCGGCGGCGCATTCCACCACTCGGGCAGGGGACGGGTCGGTTCGGCGCTCATGACAGGCACGCTAGCGTCGAGACCATGCTAGCCACATCCTCACCATAAGTATTCACGAGGATCATCTTGACCCTCCTGTGGTGCCGCTGGGTA
>JASHYW010000455.1 GCA_030042885.1 Streptosporangiaceae bacterium
TAGCCTTCCTATCAGGATTGTCTTCACAGCGCTGATGCTCCCCCTTTAGTGCGCTTATGTCACAGATGTCCAGGTCACACGGCGTGTCATCGGTGCTTCGCAGCGTCCGCTCAGGCAGCTTGGCGGCCCTGAGGTGGACACCGAAGTGGAATACCTGCTGGGCGTGGCCTACAAGCAGAACGCCTGACCGCGGACCCGGGCGCTAGACCGTCTCCCGGTCACGCGGCCACGATGCCGGTGGACAATGGGATGCTGGGCGGAGGGGCGAGTGGAGGTGACCGGTGGCGGACAAGTGGCTGACGTTCGACTGCTACGGGACGATCGCGGACTGGAACACCGGCATGGGCCGGGCGCTGGAGGCGCTCGCCGGAGCGGACGCCAGGCGGCTGCTGGCCGGGTACCACCGGGCCGAGCTCGAGCTCGAGGCCGGCCCGGGCTGGATGCCGTACCGCGAGGTGCTCACCGCCGGGCTGGCCTCGGCGGCCCGGCACGAGGGGATCACGCTGCCCGAGGGCGGCGAGGAGGCGTTCGTCCGGGCCTGGCCGGACATGCCGGTGTTCGAGGACGCGGGCCCGGCGCTGACCGCGCTGCGGGATCAGGGCTGGCGGCTGGCCATCCTGACCAACTGCGACGACGACCTGTTCGCCATGACCAGGCCACGGCTGCCTGTGCCCTTCGACGTGGTGGTCACGGCGCAGGAAGTGGGCAGCTACAAGCCGGACCTGGGGCATTTCCGGGCGTTTGCCGACCAGACCGGCGTCAGCAAGGCGGACTGGATCCACGTGGCCAACAGCTGGGTGCACGACATCCTGCCCGCGGCCCGGCTGGGGCTGCGCTCGGTCTGGGTCGACCGTGACGGCACCGGGCATCCAGCCAAGCTGGCCGAGCGGCGCATCACCGCGATGCGCAGGCTTCCGGAGACGGTCGCCGACGTCAGCGCCATCCTGCCCAGGTAACCCCGGGCTCAGGGGCTGAGCGGGCCGGCGAAGGCCGAGCTGTCGCTGGCGCAGCTGGCCGCCGCGGTGATGCCGCCGTTCGACTGAGCCAGGCTGGCGATGCCCGAGGCGGACGCGCTGGAGCTCGGCGACGCCCCGGAGGCACCCGGGGTGCTGGCCGAGGCGGACGCCTGGGCGGTCGGCGTCGGCGAGGCCTGGGCGGCCGGAGCCAGTTCCGTGAAGTCCGATCCCAGGATCAGCTCGACCGTGCCGGGTGCCAGGCTGGCGACGCGCAGGTCGGTAACGTCGGTCAGCACCTGCTTGAGCGTGTTCACCTCGGCCATGTCCGCGGCCGAGGAGTACTCGATCACCGACTCGGTGTACGCGAAGCTCGCCGCGTTGCCGGTGCCGGTCACGTCGAAGCCCCGGCTGGTCAGCCCGGTCGCCGCCTGGCTGGCGATGCCCTGCACCCCGGAGCCGTTCAGGACCTTGACCTTGACCTTGGACGGGCTGGTGGTGAGCAGCTGCGCGCTGTCGGCCGGCGCGCTGGGCTGGGGCACCTTCGGCACCGTCACGTCGTGGGCGATGGCGGAGAACACCTCATCGGCCTGCGGCTGCGCGAACTCGACACGGGCGTTGGGGTCGCCCGGCCACGGCTGGTTCGGCGCGGTTATGAACTGGACGTTCTTGCTGGACAGGTGGCGGAGGCTCTCGGCGATGCCGACCAGGTCGGACACTGTCATGCCGTTGTCGGTCGTCATCGAGGCGGCGGCGTCGCTGACCACCGACAGCAGCCGGAACGGATTCGACAGCAGCCCGCTGCTCAGCACCCCCTTCACCACCTGGGCCGAAATGAACTGGTCACGCTCGATCCGCTCCAGGTCCGACCCGGTCCCGATGTCCTCCCGGGTCCGCCAGAAGGCCAGGGCCTGGACCCCGTTGATGTGATGCATCCCGGCCGTGAGGTCAAGGCCGGACACCGGATCGTTCACGTTGAACGGGACGCAGACGTTGACACCGCCCACGTCGTTGACCACCTTGACGAACCCGAGCATGCCGATGCCGATGAAATGGTTGATGTAAATGCCGGTCTGCTGCTCGACCGTCTTCCACAGGCACGCCGGGCCGCCCGCCTGGACCAGCGAGTTGATCAACACGTAGGACGTGAGGTCGGCCAGCTGCCCCGGGTAGCCGGGGCCGCTGTCGCACTGGTACTGCGGGACCATGGTGTCGCGCGGGATGCTCATCACGGTGACCTCGTGCCGCCCGGGCGAGAGGTGGATGAGCATGATCGTGTCGGTGTTGTCGCCCTGGACATTGCCGGTGTGCAGGATGTACTGCTCGTGCGCGTCCAGGCCCTTCCGGCTGTCGTCGCCGTAGAGCAGGATGTTCTCCGAGGCGGTGCTGTACTGCGTCGGGCGCTGGCCGAGTTCGGTCGACGGGACGGCGACCCGGGTGATGCTGTCGTAGACGGCCCGGTACTTCAGGTAGGCGGCGAGCGTTCCCGCGCCGAGGATGACGACCACGGCCGCGGCAACCCAGCGGAGAACGTGCCGCTTATTTGTCCGCGGCCGTCTCGGCATGCCTGACCTCCCGCTGCGACTGGGTCGCCAGTCCGCTGCCCAACGGACGAACACTGACTGTAGTTCCCGAAATGTTACCCAGCATCGTGCGTCTAAATCCGCACCAGTTGTCCGACATAATGTACCGGTAAGAGGCTCAACGACCCCGATCAGCCACTCGCGGCGGAAAGGCGGCGCAACGCGGCCCGGACCAGCGCGGGGTCGGTGGTGGTCCAGAACGGCGGCAGCGAGGCGCGCAGGAAACCACCGTAGCGTGCGGTCACGAGCCGGGGATCGAGCACCGCGACCACGCCTCGGTCGGTCGTCGTGCGCAGCAGCCGCCCGGCCCCCTGGGCCAGCAGCAGTGCCGCCTGTGCAGCGGCGACCGTCATGAACCCGTTGCCGCCGCGCGCCGCCACC
>JASHYW010000456.1 GCA_030042885.1 Streptosporangiaceae bacterium
TCTACGCCGCCTCGCTGATGGGCATCACCGGGACCAGGGATGCGGTCAGCGGCGATGCGGCCCGCCTGGTCGCCCGGATCCGCCAGCACACCAACCTGCCGGTGGGCGTGGGCCTCGGCGTGAGTAACGGTGCCCAGGCCGCACAGGTCGCCGCATTCGCGGACGGGGTCATCGTGGGCTCCGCCTTCGTCCGCCGCATCCTTGACGCCCCGGACGCCGCCACGGGCACCGACGCGATCAGGGACCTCACCGCCGAGCTTTCCGCCGGAGTCCGCCGGATACCCAGCCCATGGCTGCCCTCCGGGCAGACAGGGTAATGTCCGGAAGATGCCGCTGCGTTTGTCTCCGGGGGGACGAACCCAAAAGCCCCCCTGGGACCCCCCGCTGGCGTCGATCCCGAGCCCAGGCCATGCCACCTGGCGGCTAGGGCCGCTCCCGCTGCGCGCCTATGCGCTGTGCGTCGCGGCCGGGATCATCGTCGCGGTGGTGGTGGCCAGCCGCCGTTACCGCGCGGACGGCGGACGCCCCGGGGTCATGCTCGACGTGGCCGCCTGGGCCGTCCCGTTCGGCCTGGCCGGCGCGACCGCGCTCGCGCTGCTCACCGATACGCGGCACGACTTCACCCGCCACTACCAGCTGTGGCACGCCGCCACCACCGGGGTGGCCGCCATCGGCGTACCCGGCGCCGTGGCGCTGGGCGCCGCCGGGGCCTGGATCGCGTGCCGCCGGGCCTGCCTGCCGCTGGGCCCGGTGGCTGGCGCGGCCGCGCCGGCGGTGATGTTCGGCCTGGCCATCGGCGGCCTGGGCAACTGGTGGACGCAGCAGTTCTACGGCCAGCCTTCGACGTGGTGGTGGGCGGTGCAGATCTCGCCTACCCACCGCGCGCCCGGCTACGAGAACTACAGCACCTTCCAGCCCGCCTTTGCCTACCAGTCGCTGTGGGACGTGGCGGTCGGCTTCGGCGTGATCTGGGCGGCCCGCCGGCTC
Source organism: Streptosporangiaceae bacterium (assembly GCA_030042885.1). The sequence goes on from JASHYW010000456.1 coordinate 988, forward strand.
GCGCTGACGGGGGAGCGGACGTTCATGCTCTGCGCGGCCGCCTATGCGGCGGGCGGCTTCTGGGTGGAGGCGGTGCGCATCGGCCCGCTGCCGCAGGTGCTGGGCGTCCGCTACGGCGCGGCAGGCGATGTGGTGGTCTTCGCGCTGGCCGTGGCTGGTCTATACCTGACCAGCCAACGACGCACCCCACCAGCGCGGACGTATGCCAAAGCCAACCCGGGGACTCTGGTCGACGATTCTTCTGGTGATGTAATGTCTAGGTAACAGGGCCAGTGTTGTCCCGGGCGCAACGGAAGTTGCGTTATCGAGGCGACGGGAGAGCGCATGGCGGCGGCTGGTCTTTACGATCCTGGTTTCGAGCATGACGCGTGCGGCGTCGGCTTCGTCGCTGACCTGTCGGGGCGCCCCACTCACGGCGTGGTGTCACGCGCCCTGAACGTCCTGTACCACCTGGAGCACCGCGGCGCCCAGGGCGGTGACCCGGGCACCGGGGACGGGGCCGGGATCCTCACCCAGCTTCCCGACGAGTTCTTCCGCGCCGTATCTGGCTTGGCTCTGCCCGGACCAGGCTGCTACGCGGCCGGCCTGGCCTTTATTTCGGCCGAACGGTCCGTGGTTACCCGCTCCGTCGAACGGCTCGCCGCCACCGAGGGCCTGAGGGTGCTCGGCTGGCGCGATGTCCCGCACGACGTCTCTGCCTGCGGCGCCGGCGCGCGGGCGGTGCTGCCCGAACTGGCCCAGCTGTTCGTGGCGGGCGCACACGGCGAGAGCGGCCTGGAGCTCGAGCGGATGGCATTCTGCCTGCGCAAGCGGGCCGGACACGAGGACGGGGTGTACTTCGCCAGCCTGTCGGCCCGGACCATCGTGTACAAGGGCATGCTGTCCGCGCCGCAGCTCGAGCCGTTCTTCCCGGACCTGTCCGATCCCCGGTACGGCTCGGCGCTCGCGCTGGTGCACTCCAGGTTCTCCACCAACACGTTCCCGTCCTGGCCGCTCGCCCACCCGTACCGGTACGTGGCGCACAACGGCGAGATCAACACGATCCGCGGCAACCGCAACTGGATGCGGGCCAGGGAGGCGATGCTGGCCAGCGACCTAATTCCAGCCTCTCGGGACGGGGGCAAAGGTATTGAGCGCCTTTTCCCTGTGCTCGACGAGACGGGCAGCGACTCGGCGAGCTTCGATGAGTGCCTGGAGCTACTGCACATGGGCGGCCGGTCGCTGCCGCACGCGGTGCTCATGATGATCCCCGAGCCGTGGGAGAACCATGAGGAGATGACGGCGGAGCGCCGCGCGTTCTACCAGTTCCACGCAGCGGTGATGGAACCATGGGACGGTCCTGCGCTGATCGCGTTCACCGACGGTTCGGTCATCGGCGCGGTACTCGACCGTAACGGCCTGCGGCCCGGCCGGTACTGGGTGACCAGCGACGGCCTGGTCGTGCTGGCCAGCGAGGTCGGCGTGCTCGACATCGACCCCGCCACCGTGATCCGCAAGGGCCGCCTGCAGCCCGGCCGGATCTTCCTGGCCGACACCGCCGCGGGCCGCATCGTCGAAGACGAAGAGGTCAAGGCCGCCCTGGCTGCCGAGCATCCCTATGAAGCCTGGCTGCACGCCGGCCTCGTCCACCTCGACGACCTTCCTGATCTGGACCCCGTCGGCACCTCCGGCCCCACCGGCACCTCCGGCCCTGCCCGCACCTCCGGCCCGATCGGCACCTCCGGCCCTGCCCACACCTCCGGCCCGATCGGCACCTCCGGCCCTGCCCGCGCTCCACAACGATGTGACAGCGAGCCGGTTAGAACCGTCACGATGCCACATCGTGGCGGCCCCGACCTGGTGACGTTGCAGAGGATGCACGGGTACACGGAGGAGGAACTGCGGGTCATCCTGGCGCCGATGGCACGGACCGGCGCGGAGCCGATCGGGTCGATGGGGACCGACACGCCGCTGGCCGTGCTGTCCGACCGGCCGCGGCTGGTGTTCGACTACTTCACCCAGCTGTTTGCCCAGGTGACCAACCCGCCGCTGGACGCGATCCGGGAAGAGCTGGTCACCTCGCTCGGCACGATCACCGGCCCGGAGCAGAACCTGCTGGTCCCGATCCCGGCGTCGTGCCGCCAGATCGTGCTGCCGTACCCGGTGATCAGCGACCGGGACCTGGCCAAGATCGTGCACATCAACGACGCGGGCAACCTGCCCGGCCTGGCCTCGCACGTGGTGGACGGCCGCTACGACCCGCGTGGTGGCGGCGAAGGCCTGCGCGCCCAGCTGGCCGAGATCTGCGCCGAGGTCTGCGCCGCCATCGAGTCCGGCGTCCGCCTCATCATCCTCTCCGACCGCACCCCCCCGGCTACGGCGAATGGCGCGGAGCGAAGCTCCGGCATCAGGCGGCCCGTGGAGGGCCTGCGGCCCTCCCGGCCGCGTGATACTACGGCGAGCACCGCAGCGGGAGGCGGCGGCGAAGCCGCCGCACGGGGGGTTCCAGGGGGGTCGCCCCCCCTGGGCCAGCACAGTCCCCCCGGGCCAGCACTCATCCCGATCCCGTCACTGCTGCTGACCGGGGCTGTGCACCATCACCTGATCCGCGAGAAATCGCGGACCCGGGCCGGGCTGGTAGTCGAGGCCGGGGACGTGCGCGAATGCCACCACGTGGCGCTGCTCATCGGGTACGGGGCCGCGGCCGTCAACCCGTACCTGGCCATCGAGTCGGTCAGGGACCTGGCCCGGCGCGGCGTACTGGAGGGGGTGTCCGAGAAGAAGGCCGAGGCCAACTTGCTCAAGGCTCTGGGAAAGGGCCTGCTGAAGATCATGTCCAAGATGGGCGTGTCCACGGTCGCCTCGTACACCGGCGCGCAGATCTTCGAGGCGATCGGGCTGGGCGCCGAGGTGATCGAGACGTGCTTCGCCGGCACGACCTCGCGGCTGTCCGGCGTCGGCTTCGACGCCCTGGCCGCCGAGATCGAGCAGCGGACCAGCCTGGCCCTGGCCGAGGGCGCCGGGATGGAGCACCGGCGGCTGGCCACCGGGGGTGAGTACCAGTGGCGCCGTGACGGCGAGCCGCACCTGTTCAGCCCGGAGGCGGTCTTCAAGCTGCAGCACGCGACCCGCAGCCGCAGGTACGAGATCTTCAAGGAGTACACGTCGCTGGTCGACGACCAGTCGCGGCGCCTGATGACGCTGCGCGGCCTGCTCCGCATCCGCGGCGTGGACCCCGGGACCCGGGCGAGGGACGGGACAGACGCACCATCGCCCGTTCCGATCAATGAAGTTGAATCTGTCCCGAGCATCGTGCGCAGGTTCGCTACCGGTGCGATGTCCTACGGATCGATCTCGGCCGAGGCGCATGAGACCCTGGCCATCGCGATGAACCGGCTGGGCGCTAGGTCCAACACCGGCGAAGGCGGGGAGGATCCGGAGCGGTTCAGCCCGGATGGCGACGGCGACCTGCGGCGGTCCGCGGTCAAGCAGGTGGCCAGCGGGCGGTTCGGCGTCACCAGCGAGTACCTGGTCAACGCCGATGACCTGCAGATCAAGATGGCGCAGGGCGCGAAGCCGGGGGAGGGCGGGCAGCTTCCCGGGCACAAGGTGTACCCGTGGATCGCCAAGACGCGTTACTCCACGCCGGGGGTGGGGCTGATCTCGCCGCCGCCGCATCATGACATCTACTCGATCGAGGACCTCGCTCAGCTGATCCACGACCTGAAGAACGCCAACCCGGCGGCACGGGTGCACGTCAAGCTGGTCGCCGAGGTCGGAGTGGGCACCGTGGCCGCCGGGGTGTCCAAGGCGCACGCCGACGTGGTGCTGATCAGCGGGCACGACGGCGGAACCGGCGCGGCGCCGCTGACGTCGATCAAGCACGCGGGCGCGCCGTGGGAACTCGGGCTGGCCGAGACCCAGCAGACGCTCCTGCGCAACAAGCTGCG
>JASHYW010000457.1 GCA_030042885.1 Streptosporangiaceae bacterium
AGCGGGTGGGCGGGCACCGGGCCGAGGGCGGTGATCGCCCAGGGCGGGACGTGGTCGGCGGCGTGCTCGCCGAGGCGGTCCTTGCGGGCGTCCATCAGCGCGGCGATCTCGGCAATGTAGGCGCGGCGTTCCGGGTCGGCTATGGCGGGAACCTGCGCAGACCACGGGCCGGGCGGGAGCGGGACGAGTGAACCGAGCCGGTAACGGAGCCGGGCGTCGATGACGGCCGCGATGTCGCGGGCGCCGACCAGGTCCCGCTCGCCGATCGCATCCGCGAGGGCCTGCGCGGGGCCCAGGCCGGCCAGTTCGGCGGCACGCAGCGTCCGCCACAGCCACTTGGCTTGGTGACCCGGCTCCCCGCGGTAGGCAAGCGGCAAGGTGCTCATCAGCAGGTCCTGGTACCGCCGGTGACGCGCCGGGGTGGTCTCAGCTGCCCAGATCGCGTGCAGGAGGGCCAGGTGGTCGGCGTCGGCTAGGGCCTGGTTGCGGGTCTGGGTGGCTGAGAGCTGCTGGCCGTCGCGGTCCAGCACCCCGGCCAGCACGGTCAGCGCCTCCTCGGTCTCGGCGGCGGGGGCGGGCTGGCTGCCGGGTCCGGCGCGGCGGTCGTAGCGGGCCAGTTCCGGGGCTGGCCGCGGGCCGGGCACCGGGTCGGCGAGCCTGGGTGAATGTGTGAACACGTAGGCGAGGTTGGCGTCGGTGCCGCGGGACAGGGCCACGTAGGCGTGCTGGCGGTCCTCGGTTCCGGTGATCACCGCCAGCCCGGTGTGCACGGTCCGGCCCTGGGCGACATGGTCGGTGACCGCGTACCCGAGCTCAGCGTCGCTGAAATGTTGGTACTGGAAGGTACGGTCGGTCCACTGCCGCTGCCCGGTGCGCGGGTCCGGGCCGAGGGCGCGGCGCACGATCAGCCCGCGTCTGGTGATGGCCTCGATGCGGAGCAGGTCGCCGTTGGCCAGGGCCCGGCCGGGCTCGCCCGCCTCGACCGAATGGTCGTTGCGGGCGCAGATGATCAGGTCGCCGGGACTGGCCCGAGCACCGTCAGCGATCCGGACCGCTGGCCCGTCCTGCACGATGCCCAGGCCGATGAGGTCATCGCGGATCCGGCGGGACAGCTCCCGGCGCACCGCGTGGTCAGCGGCCATCAGCAACGTGTCGGTGCCGTCGGCGGAAAGCGCGACGTAGGCGGCTGCGGCGGCGTCCATCATTTGCTCCGGCTCTCCCGCGATGATCCGGCCGTGCTGGTCATAGTCGGCCAGCACGGTGACGTCCCCGTCCCGTAGCCGCAGGCTGGCGTGCTGTTCCCACCGGTGGCGGAACCGGACCGGTTCGGCCAGGCGGACGTGGCCGAGGGCGGCGGCGAGCAGGGACATGCCGCCGCCGTTTTCCACAGCTTGCAGCTGGCTTATGTCCCCGGCAAGGATCACCTTGGCCCCGCAGGCCTCAGCGTAGGCGACCAGGTCGACCAGGTCCGGGGCGGACAGCATCGACGCCTCGTCGATGACCAGCAAGGTGCCCGGGCTGATCCGGACCGGGCCGCGGGCGCCGCGGCGGCCGGGCAGGTGGCCCAGGAACTGGGCGGCGTTGTAGGAGACCGGAACCCCGGCGGCCAGGGTGTTGCGGGCCGACTGGGACGGTGTGATGCCGATCACCGGGCCTAGCCCGGCCTCGGCCCAGATCCGGGCGGCCTCGGCTAGCATCCGGGTCTTCCCGGATCCGGCCGGGGCGTTGATGACCGACACGCGCCGGCCGTCGGTCAGGACGGACCATGCGGCGGCGGTCTGGTCCTCGCGCAGCCCGGATTGCGTGCGCGGCGCGTGCGCGTCGTCCGCGTGGCCGACGAGCACGCCGTCGAGTTGCGCTGGGTCCGCACCGAGCAGCCGCGCGGCTTGCGCGCGGGTTAGCTGCGGCGCGCCGCTCGCGCCGGCTTGCGCGAGCATGCGCTCTTCCATGGCCAATTGCGCGCGGGTGGCGTACCGCGTGCCGCCGTGCCGCTGATAGACGCTGCGCCCATCGCCGCGCAGCAAGCTGCGCGGCACCTCCGCTAGCTCGGGCGCCTCCAGGCACACCACCGGTTCGAACTCCGAGGCCAGTGCCCGGTCGGCCAGGTCTTCCAGGAGCGCGGCGGCCGCGGCCGGGTCCATCCCGGACCGGGGCAGCACCCGGCCCAGGTACTTGATCACATCCGCGCGCGTCCACGCAGACTTTTCCTGCTGCGCGAGCGCAACTGCCTTCTGCGCCGCGCGGTCCAGCTCGAGCTCGGTGAGGACCTCGCCCAACGCGCCTGGCGCGTGCGCGCCCGCGCGGCCGGTTGCGCCGTGCCATACCGACGGCGCGACCGACGCCAGGCGGACCCCCAAAGTGCGCGCAAGCTTGTCCGCCCAACCCGCGCGCAGCTGGGTGACATCCAGCGCGCCGTGCTTGGCCGCTCGCGTGGCGAAGTTCGACGTCTGCGCCAGGTGCGCCAGCTCCCGCTGCGACGGCGCGCGGCCGTACTGCTGCTCGAACCGCGCCGCGCGGGCACGCAGGTCCGCGGTGATTGATTCGCGCCGGGACGAGAACAGCCGCATCATCTCCCCGCTGATGCCTGCGATCTCGAACCCGTGCCCGTCATCCCGCGCGACCCACTCCAGGCCGAACCGGCGGGTAAGCGCTTCTTCCAGGTGCTGCGACACGATCGCGGCGACCGCGCCGACGTGCTCGTTGTAACCGAGTGAGTCCGGGGCCCGCCATTTCCCGTCGGTGACGGTCTTCGCGGTGTGGGCGATCTGGGAGTGGACGTGCAGCTGCATGTCGCCGTCGCGGGAAGTGTGCTGCAGCCAGTGCGCCACGGCCAGGCCGGCCTCGTGCCACTGGCCGGTCTCCCGCCCGTGCACGCGGCTGTTGTGCGACCCGGTACGGGTATAGCCCGCCTCCCGCTCGAAGTAGCCGAACCCGGCATGCACGGCCTGCCAGATCATGTCGTCGACCTCGGCGACGAGGGCGGACCAGTACTGATCCCCAGCCACGTCGCCTGCTTGGCGGGCCAGCCGGGCATTCTCGCCGAGGGAGGCGTGGAAGATCGAAATGGACTTGGACAGCGACAGAGTTAGGTCGAAGAAGAGCGGGCTTTGCCGGGTTTGCCTGGTGGCTTCGATCCGCAGCTCGCGTCTGCGGTCGGCGGTGGCGTGCGGTTCGGCAGCCAGCAGCCGGGCGTATAGGTCGGCGGCTTTCCGGTGGCCGCCGGGGGACCTTCCCAGCGGGGTCCCGTCGGGGGCTTTGCGCTCGCCGAAGAGCAGGTCATACGGCTTGCGCTCGATCCTCTGGCCATGCTCAAACCCGAGTGCTTGCGCACCCGGGCCCCACCACCGGCCCGGCGGCTCCCCGCCGCTTTCGCTGGCCTGGATGTAGTAGCTGGCCGCATCCTTGGCCGGGCCGCGATCCACCTGCTTCCAGATGTACTCCAGGTCGTAGCCCTTGCTCAGGGTCGCGACAACCGCCACCTGTCAACTCCCGCCAGGCGGCGCGGCGGAACTGACCACGATCGTCAAGTGGTGCATGGGTG
>JASHYW010000458.1 GCA_030042885.1 Streptosporangiaceae bacterium
GGCGCGGGCGGCCAGGGTGTCGGGGTGCTCAGGGCCGAGGATGCGCTCGGCTACCGGGAGCAGCGCGGCGAACTGGTCTCGCGCGGCGGCCGCGTCTCCGGCCTGCCCGGTCGAGTAAGCGAGTTCGCTCCGCGCGGCCAGGGCGCCGGGGTGCTCGGGCCCAGGCTCCTCGGCTCCGTTCCCGCTCACAGTGCTATTGGCGGTGCTCACAGCGCCATCGGCGGAGACCGCGTGGTTGGACGCAGATAGCGTCTCGGCAGACAGCACCGCTTGGATGTCCTGGACCAGGGCCTGCAGGTCAGCCTCAGTGTCCGGGTTCTCCTCCAGGAAGTCCGCCAGCCGCCCCGCCCACCCCACCCTCAGGGCCGTGCGGATCAGCCCCACATCAGTCCCGGCCGCGCCGATGAGCTGCTCGCGGGTCTCCTCCAGTCGCTGCTCCGCTAGCCGGATTTGCTTAGCGTCCCCGCGACCCAGGACGAGGGCGAACCTACGCTGCGCCGTCTCCCACTCGTCGGCAGCTGCGGCATCTACCACCGTCTGACCGGCCAGCGACGCCAGCGCGAGCAGGCTCTTCCCCAGCATCTCTCACCCCCATCTCATCGACGGATGAGCAAGCCAAGAGGGCTGAGCCGTAGACAATTTTACAGGCACGAGCGTTTGATCACATTGCCGCATCATTTGCGGAGCGGGGTGGGGAACAAGCGGACTAGCGGATCAGGTCGAGGGCGGTTTCCAGGACGATCGCCCGCAGCTTGTCCGGGTCATCGACCTGCTGCAGGTAGAACATGCAGGTCGCGCCGACCGCGAGGATGGCCGTGGTGGCCCGCACCCGGTCCCGCAGCGCGGCGTCGGGGCCGGCCAGCAGGTCGACGAGCGCGTCCAGGCGGCCGCGGAAACGGGCGAGCCGGTCCTTGCCGACCTCCATGGCCTGCATCGCGGCCCGGTTCTGCTCCAGGAACCGGAACACCTCGCTGCCGTGCATCACGATCCCCACGTAGCGGTCCAGGATCGCGCGGCGGGTCTCGTCGCTGACCGGCTGGTCCTTGGCCCATTCCACGAGCGCGTCGATCTCGGCGAAGTAGTCGTCTGTGAAGCTGTGGACGATGTCTTCCTTGGACCTGAAGTGGTAGTAAAGCGCGGCCTTGGTCACGCCGAGGCGCTCGGCGATTTCCCGCAGCGAGGTCTTCTCGTAGCCCTGCTCGGCAAACAGCTCGAGCGCGACCTTCTGCACCCGGGACCGGGTATCGGTGCGGGGCGCGCCGAGATGCCCGGCCGGGCGCTCGGCCGGGCCGGTGTCGCGCTTGCCGTCGCGGTCGTTTGCCGCGGGGGTAAGTCCCGCGTCGTGCATCGGTATCTCGTACTCCCTTGCCAGGCCGGGCCGTAATTTACTTGACGGCCGGTTAGTCGGCAGCTTAGCATATTAACTTGCCGACCGGTAAGTAGTGTAGCCGGATGGATGAGGCGCTGTGAAGTCGCGGACGGGATGCGGTGCCCAGCGGGCAGGACGCGGACGGGAAGGAGCGAGCAGGTGGCGCAAGCAACGGGGCCTGGCGTGAACGGTAAGGAAGTGCCAGGCGGGGGCGGGCACTTTCTTGCCCACCGCGAGGTCGTGATCGTTCTGCCCGGGCTGCTGCTCGCGATCCTGCTCGCCATGCTCGACAACCTGATCGTGAGCACCGCGCTGCCGAGGATCGTGGGCGACCTCGGCGGGGTGGCGCACCTGTCCTGGGTGGTGACCGGGTACATCCTCGCGTCCCTGGTCGTCACGCCGTTCTACGGGAAGCTCGGCGACATGTACGGCCGGAAGAAGTTCTTCGTTGTAGCGATCGTGATCTTTTTGGTCGGGTCGGCCCTGTCCGGCCTGTCGCAGTCGATGGCCGAACTGATCGCGTTCCGCGCCATCCAGGGCCTAGGCGCCGGCGGGCTGATGGTGGGCGCGATGGCCACGCTCGGCGACATCGTGGCGCCCCGCGAGCGGGGCCGCTACATGAGCTACATGATGGTAGTCATGATGCTCGCCACCATCGGCGGCCCGCTGATCGGCGGCTTCATCACCACCAGCTTCTCCTGGCGCTGGATCTTCTACATCAACATCCCGGTGGGCGGGGCGGCGCTGGTCTACCTGATCACGACCCTGCACCTGCCTCCCAAGCGTGTGAACCACAAGGTCGATTACCTCGGCGGCGGCCTGCTCGCCCTGGCCGCCACCTCGCTCGTCCTGCTGGCCACCTGGGGCGGAACCGAGTACCGCTGGGGCTCAGGGCAGATCCTCGGGCTTGGCCTGCTCGCGGTGGCGGCCGCCACCGCGTTCATCATGGTCGAACTGCGGGTGGCAGAGCCGATCCTCCCGCTGCACGTGTTCAGGAACAGGAACTTCTCCTTCACCATGGGCCTGACCTTCCTCACCGGCCTGGCCATGTTCGGCGCGCTGACCTTCCTGCCGCTGTTCCAGCAGACGGTCCAGGGCGAGTCGCCGACCGTGAGCGGGCTGATGCTGACGCCGATGATGCTGGGCGTGACCGTCACCTCGATCGTGGCCGGCCAGGTGACCACCAGGACCGGCCGGTACAAGATCTTCCCGGTCCTGGGCGGCGCCATCATGGGCCTGGGCATGTACCTGCTCACCGGGCTGGACGTCGGCACCTCCCGGGTCACCTCGGCCATCTGCTACGTGGTCCTGGGCCTGGGCATGGGCTTCCTGATGCAGATGGTATCGCTGATCGCGCAGAACAGCGTGCAG
>JASHYW010000459.1 GCA_030042885.1 Streptosporangiaceae bacterium
GGAGATCTACTCCCGGTCGCTGCCGGACACCTCCGACGATAGCCCGGACAACGCCTTCGAGGACCGGTCGCTGCGAGTGGAAACCACCTTCGATGGCGCCGGGGTCATCTCGGGTGACCTGACCCCCGAGTGCGCTGCCGTGGTGACTGCTGTGCTGGAGTCGCTGTCGGCACCGATGGGGACGGAGGACACCCGGACCCGGGAGCAGCGCTACCACGACGGCCTGCAGGAAGCGATGCGGCGGCTGGCCGCGGCCGAGCTGCTGCCCGAGCGGGCCGGGCAGCCCGTGAAGGCCTGGGTGCACGTCTCGCTGGCCGAGCTGCGGGCGATGGACGGCGAGTCGGTCCTGCAGGACGAGTGGATTACCGCGGTCCGCGCCCGGTGGGCCGCGCACCGGGCCGCCGCGTCGGTCGCGGGCGGTGGCGACGGGGCGGCCTGGCTGGACGGCGACGCGGCCCGCGCGGTGGTGTGCGATGCCAGCGTCAGTCCCATCGTGACGGGCGACGTGGACACCGGCGCGCTGGAGGACCTGGTGCGGCTGTGCGTGCAGCTGGACCGGCTCGATCACCACGACGGCCGTTCCGGTGACCAGGACGAGCCGGCGGCGTCAGCGGCGGCCCCCGCGGCCGTGGCGGCGTCCACGGCAGAAGTGCCAGCCGGACCGGCGTCCCCGGCCCGGGAGGCGCTGGAGAAGGCGATCATCGGCACGGCCGCCGACCTGCTGTCAGGTCCCGGCGGGCTGGCATCGTTCCTGCGCACCGGGCTGCTGGGGGCGCGGCTGGCCGGGCCGAGCCTGCCGCTGGACGTGGGGTACAGCGACAACGTCCCGGCCGGGATCCGCAACGCGGTCATCCTGCGGGACAGGCACTGCCAGTGGGCCGGCGGCTGCCATCAGCCCGCCGCCGCGTGCGAAGTCCACCACGTCAAGCACAAGGCCAACGGCGGCCCCACCAGCGTCAAGGACTGTATCCTGCTGTGCTTTTTCCACCACCAGGTGGTGATCCACCGGTGGGGCTGGACCCTGGTGCTGAATCCCGACGGGACCACGACGGCGTGGAACCCGGAGCGGACCAAGGTCCTGCACAGCCACGGGCCCCCAGCCCGCCCCGGGTAACACGCCCGGGCACCCCGAGGGGTGCATACTGATGCCACCACCTACGCCAACCGCGGCAGTTGCTGGCAGTTGAACGATACGGGTGGACGCAGACCGGGGCGGTGGCGTGAACTGGCCGGGAGCGCGAGGCTCGGCCGCAAGCGGCTGGAGGGCCGATATGATCCTGGCTGCTGGCCGGGCAGGACACCGAAGGGAACAGGGAACGCCATGTGCCGCTTGTTCGGGCTTACCTCCGGCGCGTCCCGCGTCCGGGCGACGTTCTGGCTGCTCGATGCCCCTGATTCGCTGGAGGCACAGAGCCACCGCAATGCCGACGGCAGCGGTATCGGCTTCTTCGACCCCGCTGGCGCGCCCGTGGTGGACAAGCAGCCGGAGCCGGCCTTCCGCGACGAGGAGTTCATCCATGAGGCGCGGGAGGCCGAGTCCTCGGTCTTTGTCGCGCACGTGAGGTGGGCGACCGCTGGCGGCCGAACCCCCCAGAACACCCATCCGTTCGTCATGCGGGGCCGCATCATGGCCCACAACGGCGGGTTCGGAGAGCTGCCGAGGCTCGAGGAGCAGCTTGGCTCCTATGCCGGCCTCGTCCAGGGCGATACCGACTCGGAGCGGTATTTCGCGCTGATCACCCAGCAGGCCGATGCGCACGGCGGCGACGTCGGAGCCGGAATCACGGCCGCGGCCAGCTGGATAGGAGCCCACCTGCCGGTCTCCGCGCTGAACACCGTCGTCGCGGCGCCGGGCGGGCTGTGGGCGCTGCGGTACCCAGGACAGCACGCACTGCACATCCTGGAGCGGCCGGCCGGCGCGAGCCAGACCCCGGTCGGGGACAAGGGCCTGCACGTCCGCAGCTCGACATCCTCGATACATGCGCCCGCCCTGCACGACGCCCCATCGGTGGTCATCGCGTCCGAGCAGCTCGACGGCGAGAGCGGCTGGCGCATGCTGGCCCCGGGGGAGCTCGTCCACGTCGGGCCCGACCTGAGCGTTCAGTCGGCGATCGTCATCTCCCAGCCGCCCGCGCGGCTCGTGCCTCTCCCGGCCGACAACCCGAACATCGACACCTGACCCGCGGCGGGCCAGGAAGAAGACGCCGCACGTGTGCGGCCAGGAAAAAGGGGAGGTGCCAGGGAAAAAGAAAAAGGGGAGGTGCGAGGGAAAAAGTAGCCCCGACCGGATTCGAACCGGCGTTACCGCCTTGAGAGGGCGGCGTCCTAGGCCTCTAGACGACGGGGCCGAGCATGACCCCGGCAGGACCCTGCCGGGGTTCTGGCATCGCCAGCGGCGTACAGACTACCGCCTCGCAACCGGTCAGGCCAACCGGCGGCCAACCGGCCATCACCGGCCCGGTGCACTCCGGCATGAACAAGCCCGGACGTGAAGCCGCGTCCGCGCCGCCGACTGAACTGGCTGGGGTACCAGGACTCGAACCTAGACTAACGGGGCCAGAACCCGTCGGGCTGCCAATTACCCCATACCCCACCGGCACCGGGCACCGGACCCGCTGCGCCCACGCAGTCTAGCCCACGCAGTTCACCCCAGCCAATACGGAACCGGCCCGGCTCCGGCTCGGCCCTCACCGTGGGCCGAAACCACGGTCGCGGGGCGCCGTTCCCCCGATCGCCGCCCCGGGGATCACAGCGGCCCGATGGCGGTCAGGCCGGTATCGCGGTCGAGGCGGAGCCAGCGGGTGATCCCCGCCGAACGCAGGAAGGGCAGCTGAGTTCAGAACCTCACCGCAACTCTCCTGCCGACGGGCATCAGGACCATGCCTATGGCAGCCAGCGTCCGGGCGGCATGAAACCGCGTTTCATGACCCGTGAAGTTCTCCCGGGCTGACCAGGAACAGGTGCGCGGGCCCGGTGCCGCGGACCGGGCCGTCGGCGGCGGAGAGGAAGCATGATTCGCCGCGGCCGACCTTCACCTGGCCGCCTGACTCGCTGCGCAGCAGGGCGGCGCCCCGGGTGCACAGAATGATCCGCGGGCCCGCGCCGGGCAGCGTGACAGCATGCCCAGTGAGATCGGCCAGGTGGAGGCGGAACCCCGGGGCCGGGGTGTCGAACCAGCTCACGCCGTCCGCGAGGGAGACGGGCGGCAGGACGGGTACGGTCACGGCCGGATCGAGCAGTTTCAGCAACTCGGGCACGTCGATGTGCTTGCTGGTGAGGCCGGCCCGGACCACGTTGTCGGAGTTGGCCATCACCTCGACGCCGGTGCCGTTGAGGTAGGCGTGCAGACCGCCGGCGGGCATGAACACGGCTTGGCCCGGTTGCAGCACCGTGTGCCGCATCAGCAGCAGGGCGACCAAGCCGAGATCGCCGGGATGGTCCGCGGCCACGCGCACCGCCGCCGCGCAGTCCCTCGCGTAGCGTCCGCCCGCGGCGGCCAGCCGGGCGCAGGCGACCGTCACATCGGCGACGAGTCCGGCGCGGTCAGGGGCGGGCCAGTCGAGCACCGACCCGAACACATCGCCAAGCACCTGCTCGGTCGCCGCGTCCTCGATCCGGGCCGCCAGCGGCCGGAGCCGGTC
>JASHYW010000460.1 GCA_030042885.1 Streptosporangiaceae bacterium
AGGAACAGCCCGAGGTGCCGCCGAGCGTGTTCGGCATGCTGGCGACCGCCGCAACTATGGCGAACGAGCCGGCGGAGACCGTCGCGCGCCTCGCGCTGCGCGCGCTAGACGGAGCGCCGAAGCTACTGCCCGAGGCGGTCGACCGGCCCCCGTTCTTCTACCACGCCTGCAGCGCGCTCACTTTCGCCGAACGCTACCGCGAGGCGCTGGCCCGGTTCGACGACGCGCTGGCCGATGCGCGCCGGCTCGGCTCGCTCCCGCACGTGCTCGGGCTGTCCTGCTACCGCGCCCTGGCCCATCTGCGGATCGGCAACCTGGCCGACGCCGAGGCGGACGCACGTGTCGCGCTGGAGACCGGTCCTCGGCTGCCCGGCTTCAACGCCGCCTGCGCGCTGGCTGTGCTGCTGGAGACGCTGGCCGAGCGCGGACAGCTCGAAGCGGCCGAGGCGGCCGACGCGCGGTACCGTCTCGCCGAGCAGTTCCCGGCGATGATACACGGAGCATGGCTGCTCGCGGCCCGCGGCCGGCTCCGCCTGGCCGAGCTCCGGCCCGCCGCGGCCCTCGGTGACCTGCTCACCGCCGGGGACCTGCTCGCCCGCCTGCACAGCCTGAGCTCGGTGATGACGCCGTGGCGCTCTGACGCCGCCCTGGCCCACCTCGCGCTCGGCGCACCCGCAGAAGCCAGAGCACTCGCGGCCGAAGAGGTCACGCTCGCCCAGGACTACCACGGCCCGCGCGCGCTCGGGATAGCCCTGCGCGCGGCCGGCCTCACCGAAGGCGGACGGCGCGGCATCGAGCTGCTGCGCCAGGCGGCAGGCGTGCTCGAGGGCTCCGACGCGCGACTGGAACACGCCCGCGCCCTGGCCGACCTGGGCGCGGCCCTGCGGCGTGCTGGACACCGGGCGGAAAGCCGCGAGACCCTTCGGCCCGCGCTCGACCTCGCCCACCGCTGTGGGGCGCTAGCGCTGACCGAGCGGGCCCGCACCGAACTCATCGCCGCCGGCGGGCGGCCACGTCGGCTCGTCCTGAGCGGGCTCGACTCGCTGACCCCCAGCGAGCGCCGGATCGCCCAGCTCGCCGCCGTCGGCCTGTCCAACCGCGAGATCGCCCAGAACCTGTTCATTACCGCCCGGACCGTCGAAGGTCACCTCACCCACGCCTACCACAAGCTCGCCATCACCACCCGCGAGCAACTCTCCGCCGCTCTCACACGCCCCGGCGACGAGACCACCGCCCCGGCATTCCGCTGAGCACCACCATCACCATCGCCTGCCCCGCCTGAGCGAGCGGAGTACACGCCAGGCCACGGCGCACGAGAATGGGCGATCTGCGTGTCCGACCGCGGTCCTCCAGCTAGATTGGTTCGCGCTCGTAGTCGGCGATCCGGGGCTGGCGGATGCCGCAAGTCGCTCGCCTTGCGAGTTACGTTCTGTGGTCGGCCCTAGCCGGGTCAGCGTCCCGTCGCGATTGGGCCTTATTCTGCCTGAGCAGGGCCTGACCAGCATTGGCCAGCGCGGCGAAGCGATGACCGCGCCCGCCTGCGGACCGCGGCTCCCGGTCCGTCCGTGCGCGCAGAGCAGGGAGAAACAAGCGATGACGCTGGACGAGAGATACGCTGCTGCGGCTGCCGTGACCGGGCCGGGCTCATCGCCTAGGCCGCTCGACGGGCGCGTGGCCATCCTGACTGGCGCGGCCGGCGGCCTCGGCACCGCGATATGGCGGTCGCTGCAAGACGCCGGCGCCAGCGTGGTGCCGGTAGACCTGCACGGCGGTGGCTGCCTGGTCGCTGACGTCGGCACCGCTGAGGGAAACCAGCGCATGGTCGCCGCCGCGCTCGAGCAGCACGGCAGGCTGGACATCCTCATTCTCAACGCGGGAGCGCAGGCGATGAACCCGATCGCCAGCTACCTCGAGGAGGACTGGGACCGCCTGATGGACCTGATGGTCAAGGGGCCGTTCCTGGCGATGAAGTTCGCCTGGCCGCATCTCACCCGGGAACGCCGCGGCAGGATCATCGTGATCTCCTCGACGCTTGGCATGCAGGCCGTACCGTACAAGGCGGCGTACGTGGCCGCCAAGCATGCCGTCATCGGGCTGACGAAGGTCGCCGCCCTGGAGGGTGCGGCGCAAGGCCTGACTGCCAACGCGGTGGCACCCGGCTGGATGCACACCCCCATCGTCGAGGGCCAGATCGAGCAGCACGTGAGCCTGCGGGGAATCCCCCGCGAGGAGGTCATCGCGAGCATGGTGGCCGAACAGCCCGGGCAGCGGTTTGTCGAGACCGCGGAGGTCGCCGCGCTTGTCACGTTCCTCGCCGGCGACGCCGCATCCGCGATCAATGGCACCTGCATTCCGGTCGACACCGGCGGAATGGCCACCTAACCGCCGCCGCGCGAGAAGGTCTTGCGAGTGACCCAGGCGGCCGACAAGACGGCGGATTCCGGGCGCCCGGCTGGCGGGCCAGCAGCTGTGGCTGGCGGGAGTCGCGTAGCCGTCCGACCGCTTGGTACTTGCCGCCCCGCTATCGGTTGGGCCTGACTGAAATCCCGCAGTGATGGTCACGATGACGCGCTGATGTTCGGCGTGTGGCCGATCTGCATGACGTCCCGCGCACGCGCCTTGGGGCTGGCATGTCGTCACGGAACGTGATGGGTCGCCATGGGCACGACGCGCTATATCCGCTATGGGCGGATTGGGGTCGGCTGGCTGGCCGTCCGCGCCGCGCCAGAATGGTTGATCTGCGGAGGATCTGGCCGATGGCCGGCTGTCTGCCGTTGGCTGCGCAGCGCAGCACGGCCAGCAGAACGCCTGCCGCCGCAGGGTGGAGCGGAGTAGTTGCGGCGATTTACTCCTCCGCGATCGCGAGGCGCGACCGCTTCTAGCCGCATTTGGCTGACGATTCGTCCCGGTTCGACGGGCCCGAGATGGCCGGGTCAGCATCGCTGAAACCGGTGGACGGACAAGATTGAGGTTAGCAGGCGTGACGAGCAACGTCACGGGATCGAGGATATCCGCCTTTCTGCTATCGTTATCGCCAGCATTCGGCATCGCCGTTCTGACCGGAAGAGAACAACGCATCGCGCATGAGGGGTGGCGCAGTTGGACACGATCCTCGACTGCTTGGATCACTGGGTGGCAGTTCATCCTGAAAAGTGTTTCAGTGCGTTTCTTGATCGCCACGGCAAACCGCGCGAAATGTACACGTACCAATCCTTCGAAGCCAGGACTCGTTTCCTCGCGGAGTACATTCACGATGAAACGGCTCTTCAGCGCGGCGATCGCGTGGCGCTGGTGTATCCGCCGGGACTGGAGATGGTAGTCTCATTCGTCGCTTGTGCGCGCATAGGGGCAATTCCCGTTCCCGTCCCTCCGGTCACGTCAGTCGCGAAAGGGGGAACCTCGCGACTCAGGTCGGTGATGCTGGACAGCGGGGCCGCGCTTGCCCTGACGGATTCATCGCCCGGATCAGCGCCACGTGGCCGTCGTGAGGTCGTCGACCATGCCGACTCGGAAGACCCTCTCGCTCCCCTCGGCATTCAGTGGCTCGCCACCGATCGGCTACAGGGCGTCGCGCGGGGGGGCGCAACCGACAATCCAACCCACACCCTCTTCTTGCAGTACACGTCCGGGTCGACCGGAGCACCTAAGGGCGTGGTCGTATCGCACCAGAACGTTATACATAACTGCCATTCAGCGGTCGAACACCAAGAAATCGGAGTTTCATGGCTGCCGCAATTTCACGACATGGGCTTGATCGGATACTACCTATTCCAGGTCGTCGCCGGGGGCACGGTATATGGATTCTCGCCGCTCGACTTTCTGCGACGACCCGCTCTGTGGTTGCAGACGCTCAGCCGATACAAGGGAACCTACACCTCATCCCCAAATTTCGGCTTCGAATACTGCCTCTCTCCTGAACGGGTTCCAGACGATTCACTAGATGGTCTAGACCTAAGTTCTGTACAAGTCTTTATGAATGCGTCTGAGCCAGTCAGGCCCAGCACGTACCGAAGCTTCCTGGAACGATTCGC
>JASHYW010000461.1 GCA_030042885.1 Streptosporangiaceae bacterium
CGGTCCAGGCGGCGGCGTTCGCCACGATAACGCCGGCGGCCACCGGCCGGGCGTCCACCATGTTCAACGCGATCCGGCAACTCGGCGGCGCGATCGGCGTGGCGGTGCTGACCACCGTCATCGTGTTCGTCGGGCCGGTTCACCTGGTCGACGGGCACGCGGTGGCCAACCTGACGGCCTACCGCGCCGCCTTCCTGGCCGCCGCCGCGATCTGCCTGTCCGCCGTGGCGTGCTCGCTGTCCATCCGCGACGCCGATGCCGCCGCCACGATCCCCGGACGGCCTGGCCCGCACGCGGCAGAGTCAGCTCCCGCGCCGTCGGCGACGGCCTGACCAGCAGGCCTGCCAGGTGGCCTGGCGGCCCGAAGAGCTCACCGTCCCAGGTTCGCGGCGCCGACGGGGACCTTCTCGCGGTCCGGGAGCGCGTCCGGCAGATCCGGAGGCTCTGGCAGGTACCTGGACAGCACGGCGGGCTGGGGATCCTCTCTGAGACGCCGGCCGCCTGGCGGAGGGGGCGGAGGCACGGGTCCCCGAAAGCCGCCGCCGCCTCCTCCGCCGCCGGTGCCGGGCTGGTGGCCGGGCTGGCCAGCGGCCAGAATCCCGCCCCAGGCGCCGAGTCCGGCCCCCAGGAGCGGGTAGAGGACGAGCACGAGAAGATGCCCAGCCGCGCTGTCGCTGAAGCCGGCCTCGAAGGCCAGCACGCTCAGCGGGGCATGGCCCGCCTCGGGAAGGGCCGGCAGGGAGTGCGCCGCCAGGTCCGGCCGCAGCGCGGCGACGGTGATGCCCGCGACGGAGACGAGCAGCGCGGCGACGGCACCGGCGCACAGCCCGGCCGCCACGCCCTGCCTGGCCCGGAGGTCGGCCAGCGGCAGCGAGCGACCGGTGCGCGCGGTTCGCCGGGCCGCCACCAGCCCAGCCAAGATGCCGAGGCCCAGCACCAGGGGTATCGCCACCCCCCGCACCACGGCGTGCACGACCGCCGGCCAGGCGCTGGTGATATGCAGAGGATCACCAGCCGGCGGCAGCGCCAGCACGACCAGGCCGATGGCGGCGCCCGCGACGGCCCCGGTGACCAGGGTCGCCGGGGCGACGGGCGGACGCCGTGCGGTCACCGCGGTTAGCCCGGCCACGTAGGCCGCTACGGCCAGGAGGAAGACGACCTCGCCGACCCAAAGACCGGCCAGCAAGGAACCTCCGTGCCAGGCCGCATACTCCAATCGCTCCGCCTGGATCTCGACCAGCAGCAGGGCGAACACGGCGGCGTAGCCGCCAGCCCGTACGCTGCGCGCCTGCCAGCTACGGCCGGGCGGGGCGAAGACCCTGCGGGCCGCCCACCCGGCGGCCGCCAGCAGCACCGGGGCGGCGATCACCTCGACTCGGTTGACCAGGGTGGCCGGACTGGCCGGCGCGCCCGGCCATCCGGCCACGGCCAGGCCCGCCGTGGCGGCGCCGAACGCCAGCGGGTATCCGATTCTGCGCAGCACCTTGGCCTCCTCGCCCGAGCACGACAAGCCGCCGGGCCTGCTTCGACCAGTACCATCATCTCCTCTTGCGGTAACGCTGACGGCCGGGGCCCGGCCGTAGCTCAGGGCCCGCACCACGAATCGTTCGGAATAAATCTGAATTCACCGAACGGGCAGTGCTGTTACCGGTCCGATGATCGATCAAGCAGTGCGGACCGGGCCACGCGGCGTATCCGGGTTACGCGGGCCGTTCGGACTTGGGTACGTAATCGAAGAACCGGTAGGTGGTGCCGCCGCCTGTCCATTCGGCGCGCAGCCGCGTGCGCCGCTCGACCCGCCGCAGGGCCGATAGCAGCCGGCGATTCACATCGCGGGCATCGGTACCTTCCATCGCGCCCTCCACGTGCAGGCCTTTCGGGGTCGGCGTGACCTGGCCGCCGGTGAGCTCCGTGAGCAGCGGCTGGATCGCGCTGAGGTTCTCCGAACTTACCTCGCCGCTGAGCCGATACAGGACCATCGCGCTAGTCTGCCACGCCGCCGGCCGGGCGCCTGAAGGGCTCGGGACGTTTGGATAAGCTGCTCGGGTAGACGTGGGCTGTGCGGCGGTGAGGAAGCGAAGATGCGACATGGGGCCTGAGGAGTTCCGGGCAGCTGGTCATGAGCTGATCGACTGGATTGCGGACTACCGGGCCCGGATTCCGCAGCTGCCGGTCCAGGCGCAGGTGGGACCGGGTGAGGTGGCGGGGAAGCTGCCGGGCCGGGCGCCGGCGGAGGCCGAACCGTTCAGCCGGGTGCTGGCTGACCTCGACGGCGTCGTCGTCCCGGGCGTGACCCAGGTTCAGCACCCCCGCTACTTCGGCTGGTTCCCGTCCAACGCGTCCCTCAGTTCGGTGCTGGGCGACCTGGCCACTTCCGGGCTCGGAGCGCTCGGGATCACCTGGCAGTCCGCCCCCGCGCTGACGGAGGTCGAGGAAGTCGTGGTCGAGTGGCTGCGCGAGCTGACGGCGCTTCCGGCGTCGTGGAAGGGTGTCATCCAGGACACGGCTTCCAGCGGGTGCCTGGTCGCCTTGCTTGCGGCACGCGAGCGCGCGACGAACTACTCAGAGGCACACGGCGGGCTGCAGGCCGAGAGCGCGCCGCTGACGGTCTACACCTCGCAGCACGCACACTCCTCGATCCCGAAGGCAGTTGCCTTGGCCGGCTACGGGCAGGACAACCTGAGGCTGGTCGACGTCGACCCGGTCACCTATGCCATGCGCGCCGACGCGCTGGCTTCGGCGCTGGAGGCTGACGTGGCGGCCGGGCGGCGCCCGGCCGCGGTCGTGGCCAGTGTCGGGACCACCGGGACCACGGCCGTGGACCCGCTCGCACAGATCATCCCGCTGGCCCGCCGGTACGGGATGTGGGTGCATGTCGATGCGGCCATGGCGGGCTCGGCGTTGCTGCTGCCGGAGATGCGCTGGCTCGCTGACGGCGTGGAAGGCGCGGATTCTCTGGCCTGGAACCCGCACAAGTGGCTGGGCACCGTGCTGGACTGCTCGCTGCTGTACGTCGCCGACCCAGACCATCTGATCCGGGTCATGTCGACCAACCCGTCCTATCTCCGGTCGGCCGTTGATGGCCAGGTGACCCAGTACAAGGACTGGGGCATCCCCCTCGGCCGGCGGTTCCGTGCGCTCAAGCTGTGGTTCCACCTGCGGCTGGACGGAGTGGAGGCCATCAGGGCCAGACTGCGACGGGATCTTGACAACGCCCGCTGGCTGGCTGAGCAGGTCTCATCCACCCCAGGCTGGCGTGTCCTGGCCCCGGTCAACCTGCAGACCGTCGTGCTCAGACACGAGCCCGCCGGCGTCGTCTCCGGCACTGGCGCCGTGCTGGACGCCGACGCGCTGAACGCACACACGCTGTCCTGGGCCGACTCGGTCAATGCCTCAGGCGCCACTCTGGTTACACCCTCGCTGCTGGACGGCATCTGGTCGGTCCGGGTCTCGATCGGAGCCGAGCCCACCGAGCGCCAGGACGTCGAGCAGCTGTGGAGCCTGCTGAGGCAGGCCGCAGAGAGCACCCCGGCCAGGCCCGCAGCGCCTGCCCGGGTCCGGAGGTGAACGGCCTGGACCCGGCTGCGCATTACCGCCCTGGAGGCGGCCAGGGGACGGTGCGGAGATGCCCGGTCTGCGCGAGCAGGGCGAGCAGGGTCACCGCGTCGGTCCAGGAGAGCGGGGCTATGCTGGCCGGCTGGCCTGCGGAATTGACCTGCTCGGGCAGCGAGCCCAGCTTCGTCGTGTGGGCGGCGAGCCAGTCCAGCAGCGCCGCTGCCTGGTGCTGCTGTCCGGTCGCGGCGTCGAACAAGGCGAAGAACGCGGTCTCCGCGGTCCAGGCGACGTCAGGCGTGCCGGGCCAGGTTGTGCCCGGCTGCAGGCCGCCGTTCGGGACCGCCAGGGCCCGCTGTGCTGACCTGGCCGCCTTCAGCACCCCGGGGCTCGGCTGCGCGAAAGGCGGCCCGAGGAACGTGACCGCCGCATCAGCACCCGAGCCGGCCTCCGGCAGGCGCTGGTAACCGGTCCAGCCGAACGTCGCCGTGATCGCCCTGGCCAGCCTGGCGGCCGCAGCCGCCCAGCGGCGGCCATTGCTGGCTGCCGTGGCGCCGCCGATGTCTACGGCCAGGTCAGCGGCGGCGCGCAGGCCGGCAAGCAGCGGGGCGGCGGTACCGAGCGTGACCTGGACCGAGTCCTCCCAATAATCCATGGCCGGCCCGGGAAGGCCATCCTGGGTCAGCGAGCGGGCGGCTGCGTCGGCGGCCCGGGTGACCATCGGCCACAGCAGCGTGAGGTCGCGGCGCGACCGGCTGCCGGGTCTTAGCTGCTGGGTCACAGCCCAGGACCAGACGGCCCACGGAACCCAGCCGTCCGCGTCGAGCTCGGCGGGCCGGCCGTCGCGCACCGGACCCGAGCCGTCGGGCAGGTACCTCGCGGCCCAGATCCCATTGCCCGCCTGCATGTGCTGCAGGAAGCGGAGGATCTGGTAGGCCATGGCCGGATGACCTGTGTCGGTGAGCGCCACCGCGACCCAGCTCGAGTCACGCGGCCACACATACTCCCAGCCGGAGCGCCAGCCGGCCACCACGGCGCCATTCGGCCGGACGGCCAGCCTGAGGTCGAGCAATGCCCTGGTGGCCATGGATCGCTGAGCCGTGGTGACACCGGGAACAAGCCCAGCCCGCAGCCAGTCACGGTCGGCTCGTTCCGCGACCGCGGCGCAGGCCGACTCGGTGGGAGTCGGCAGGGCTGACCGTTCCAGTGTCAGGTAGCTCCCCCCGGCCGTGAGCAGGATGCTGGAGTCCGGCTCGAACTGGCCGCTCAGCCTAGCCGGAACGGGCAGCGGACTGTGCTGCTGACACGGTGCCTGGGCAACACTGGCGACCGCGAGCCTGGGTTGACCGGGCTGCATGGCGACCGCGGTGGTCACCACGGTCGCGCTGAAGGCCAGCATCAGGGCCGCGCCGACCACTCCCGCCCGCCTGGAGCTGGGCTGGGCTCCGGACCCAAGGGCAGCAGGCGCCTCCTCAGGCTGAAGTCGCCAGTAGCTCACTGACCGTCACGAACGTGTATCCGGTGTCCGTCATGGACGCCACCAGCCTGTCCAGTTGCTTCATGAGGCTGGCGTTCGGCTCTGATCCGCCGTCGTGAGCGAGCACGATGCTGCCGGGCGAGGGCCGCCGCAAGATCGTGTTGACGCCACCTTGCGGGTTGCTGCCCGTGACGTGATGCGACCACAACGTCACGGCGTAATGCAGGCCGGCGCAGGCCGCCAGTCCTACGCTGTCGATGCGGCCGTAGGGCGGCCTGCACAACGTCGGCGGCCGGCCGGTCAGTTTGGCCAGGAACTCGTGGGTACGTTCCAGGGTGCCGGTGTCGAAAGCCTCGTCATGCTGGGTCAGATCGTCATGTGCCCACGTGTGATTGCCTTGTTCGTGACCGGCCTCCGCGGTCTGCACCACCAAGTCAGGAGCTGCCAGCGCTCGCTCGCCCACCCTGAAGAAGGTCGCCTTCGCGTCATGCCGCCGCAAGATGGCCAATATCTGCGGCGTCCACTCCCGCGTTGGGCCGTCATCGATGGTGAGCGCGACCATCCTGGCCGACGGCGCGGCGCGGAACGTCACCGAGGCCGCGTACTCCCCCGGCCCGGCCGGCGTGGCGGTCCGCGTCGTCGGCCCCTCGGCCGTGGCGGCCTGCCAGACCGCGATCCCCGCACCGTCCCCCGCCGCGCCACCCAGGGCGAACAGGCCAGTCCCGGCCAGGAACCTGCGGCGGTCCATGTAACGCTAATACCCTGATTTCTCCCCGGCCACGCAGTGGTGTCCAGATCGCGGCCCGCGGCCGCCGCTGGACTGCTCGCTGCGGCGCGTCGCCGACCGGGCGATCTGATCCGGATATGCCGACCAGGCGCCCGATGTGGTCGCGTGCGGGCCGAAAGACCCCGGCCTCCCGGGACCTCAGCCCGTGGCCAGGCCCGCTGCGGCAGCCCAGCCTGGGATTGGGCACCCGATCGCACCAGGATGCCGCCCGGTATTCCCGGGCTATCTGCGGCCCACGTCAGCGGAGCACGACATGTCACCATACCCGACCGATCACGCAGGGCTCGAGATATTGCCGTTCGACGTGTGCCTGCAGCTACTGGCCGCGGTCCCCGTCGGACGGGTCAGCTTTCTCTCAGACGGCGAGATCGTGGTCCTGCCGGTCAATCATGTCGTGGACGGCCAGGACCCGGTCTTCCGCACGGCCCGCGGGTCGAAGTTGTCCGCGGCCGAAGGGCAGGGTCTGGTGGCGTTCGAGGTAGACGGATATGACGAGCGGACCAGGTCCGGATGGAGCGTTCTGGTCAATGGCCGCGCCGAGGAGGTCTACGAGGAGGCTGAGATACGGCGCTTGAACCGCCTTGACCTGCACCCGTGGGTCACCGCCGTGGACCGGCCGTTCTGGATCCGGATACGGCCCACCTCGATAAGCGGGCGGCAGACACCGGGACGCGGCTCAGTTTAGTAAGAACCGGGTGTCGCTGGACGTGGAGGAGGCGGGCGATGGACTCGTTCACTGGGAAGCTCGCGGTGGTAACGGGCGGCGGGTCGGGCATGGGCCGTGAGCTGGTCCGCCAGCTGGCGGCGGCGGGATGCTCGGTGGCGGCCTGCGACTGGCACGCCGATGCCGTGGCGGACACCGCCGCCCTGGCGCAGGCGGGCGCCTCGCCCGGCGTCAAGGTCACCGGGCACGCCTGCGACGTCTCCGACGAGGCGCAGGTGCTGCGGTTCCGCGACGAGCTGCTGGCCGAGCACGGCCGCGACCACGTGGACCTGGTGTTCAGCAACGCCGGCATCGGCGGCGCCGGCAGCTTCGTCAATGACCCCCGGGAGGAGTGGGAGCGCACGTTCGCCGTCGACTGGTGGGGCGTGTACTACTGCGCCCGCGCGTTCCTGCCACTCCTGATCGCCAGCGGCGACGGCGTGCTGGTCAACACCAGCAGCGTGAACGGCCTGTGGGCCGCGCTGGGCCCGGGGATGCCGAACAACGCCTACGCCGCGGCCAAGTTCGCGGTGCGGGGCTTTTCCGAGGCGCTGATCGAGGACCTGCGCAGCAACGCGCCTGCGGTCCGGGTGGCCGTGGTGATACCCGGGCACGTGGGCACCGACATCATCGGCAATACCCTGCGCGCCCACGGCAAGGACCCCCAGCAGCTCAGCGACGCCCAGGTGGAGGAGATGATCCCGCCCGGCCCGCGGGCCGGGCTCATCAAGGCCGGAGCGCTGCCCGAGGGCGCCTCCGCCGATGACATGCGCCAGTTCCTCATCCGGGCGAGCAACGACTTCAGGGACAAGGCCCCGCTCAGCGCGGCCCAGGCCGCGACCATCATCCTGGACGGCGTGCGGGCCGGGGCCTGGCGGATCCTGGTCGGCGAGGATGCCAAGATGATCGACGCTGCAGTCCGCGCCAAGCCCGAGGCCGCCTACGACTACGCCGAGCTGTTCAGCGGGATGACGCATGCGCGAGCGGCAGGAACACCGGAGGATTAGCTGCGGTCCGGCCGCACGGCCAGGGCTCCGGCCGCCACGAGGGTGGCGCCGCGGCGCAGCAGGGCCGGGATAGCGGCCGATGTCACCCGCGCTCTTCCTTCCAGCACCGGATGATCATAGCGATCGTGACGATCTGGGGGTGTGATCGTGCTCGAGATAGTTGTTGGCGATGCGGGGGCCGCCGACTCTTACCGCTGAGCAGGCCGGGCAGGCCGACCCGCGGAGGAGGAAATCGTGCAGGACGCGTTCGTCGCCGTCCATGCCGCGTGGCGCAGGCTGCCCGACGCCGACCACGCCCTGCCGTACCTGCGCCGGTCGGTGATCGACCGTTCCCGCTGGGCGCTGCGGGACCGGGCGGTCGCGGACAGGATCGCCCCCGCGACCGGGCCGGCCACGCCAGGCGCCAGCCGGGAGGCGAGCATCGAACTCGAGCGTTCCGCCTTCGTCTCGGCGCTGTGGACTCTTCCCGCCCGGCAGCGCGAGGTCGTGGTGCTGCGCTACTTTGCCGACCTGCCCGAGACCCAGATCGCGTCGGCCACCGGGATCAGCGAAGCCACGGTCAGGAGCCACACCGCCCAGGCCCTGTCGTCGCTGCGGGCCGAACTGGGTGGGCGTGAATAACGAACACGTGATTGCGCCGCCGGAGATCCGGCTCGTTCCTGCCTTGCTGTAGCACGGATCGGGCCCGTGACCATAGGCTCCATGCGGCAGCCTGTCGCGATCGGGATGGATAGGTGAAGCGATGGTGGAACCTCCGTACGAGTTCATCTCTACCGACGAGGGCGTGGTGGCACGGGTCCGGCTGCGGGGCAGCTTGGTGCTGCGGTCGCCGATGCTGAACCGGGGCACCGCATTCACGTACCCAGAACGGGAGATGCTCGGGCTGACCGGCCTGCTGCCCGACGGCGTGTCCACGATCGAGACGCAGCTGAGCCGGGTCTACGCTCAGTACCTGCGCCAGCCCGATGACCTGGCCAAGTACATCTTTCTCGGCCACATGCGGGACCGCAATGAGGTGCTGTTCTACCGGCTGCTGACCGAGCACATCGAGGAGATGCTGCCGATCGTGTACACCCCGACGGTGGGCACCGCGATCGAGCGGTACAGCCTGGAGTACGGCCGGCCGCGCGGGGTGTACCTGTCGGTAGACCATCCCGATCAGGTCGAGACGGCCTTTCGCAACTACGGGCTCCGGCCCGAGGACGTGGACCTGATCGTGGCCACCGACTCCGAGGGCATCCTGGGCATCGGCGACTGGGGGGTAGGCGGCATCGCGATCGCCACCGGGAAGCTGGCCCTCTACGTCGCCGCGGCCGGCCTGCACCCCCGCCGGGTCATCCCGGTCGTGCTGGATACCGGGACCGACAACCCAGCCCTGCTGGACGAGGACGTGTACCTG
>JASHYW010000462.1 GCA_030042885.1 Streptosporangiaceae bacterium
GGGGACATGCCAGTCGACATCTCGGGCCGCCTGCTGAGCACCGGCGGCGTCCTGGTCGAGATTGCCGACCGGGGCATCGGAATGACCGAAAAAGAGATGGCGTATGCCAACTGGCAGCTGGAGAACCCCTCAGCGGCGGATCTCAACATCGCTAAGTGGATGGGTCTGTTCGTGGTCGCCAGGCTCGCTGCTCGGCATGGCATAAGAGTCCGTCTGCGCCCAGGGGAGTCTGGCGGTCTCACGGCGCTCGTCTGGCTCCCCGATGAAGTCCTCACCCGCCAAGGTGCAGCCGCATCACCGATGTTGAGCGATCTCGGCAGCGCCAGGTCGGCGCCTGGTGTGCCCGAGGCTGCGGCGGATCCCGGCTACGTCGCCACCGGGCGCGTGACCACGGCAGCGAGGTCAGCGGCGTTCGCGTCAGCGCGAGGGAACCCGCAGGACGCGCCGGCCGGTCCGCGACTGGCCACCGATG
Organism: Streptosporangiaceae bacterium; assembly: GCA_030042885.1. The sequence continues at coordinate 473 of JASHYW010000462.1, forward strand.
CCGCTCAGAGCCCCGGCCGCGCCTGGTCGCCCGGCGGCATGCAGCCGGTGTCGTTCGCCGAGCAGCCGGCACCTCCTCGGACCGGGCAGCCGGCACCCCCGCAGGCCGGGCAGCCGGTGTCGTTCGCCGAGCAGCCGGCACCCCCTCGGACCGGGCAGCCGGCACCCCCGCAGGCCGAGCAGCTGATAACCCTGCAAGCGCAGCAGCCTGCGACCCTCAGACCATCCGGCTCTGGACAGCCTGATGCGACAGCCAAGGATGCCGGCGTCTCGAGCGTGGCGGCCCGTGCCCCCGGTGATGGGGCATCTCCCGTCGAGGTGATCGTGCCACCTGCGGAAGATCTCGCGAGAACAGGCGGGCCGCCCATCTACGATGAGGTGGAGTCGGTCTGGTTCAGGAGCGGCCGCCAGGCGCCCGGTTCGCCCAGCCGCACCGCGGCGGCCGAGAGCCGCTGGTCGTCGCCTGCCGATGAAGGCTGGCAGGCCGCGCAGACCGTCGATTCGCCAGCCTCCGGGGGGCCGACGGCCGCCGGGCTTCCCCGGCGGCTGCCGAATGCGAATCTGGTCCCTGGCTCCATCCCGAGCAAGCCGCCCGCCACGCCGAACCGCTCGGCCGCCGCAGCGCGTGACCGGTTCGCCGGGTTGCAGCGAGGTGTCAGCGAAGGCCGGGCCGCTGCCCTCGAGGCAGATGATCCTGGCGGAAACGACGAGTCCTAGGGTGTCCGGCCCGAGCCGGCCCGAGAACAGGTAGCGGACCGAACCGTAACCATCGTGCCGGGTGCGCCCCAGGTTCCGCGGCCCGCGTGGAGCCCGAAGCGATCGGACACCTAGGACCCCCTCTCCCGCATCCTCGCCTGCCTGGCCGCCGCGGCGGGAGGACAGGCGTGAAAGCAGTGGTGCTCTGTGAGTCGGCCGACGACCTGGCGGCCAAGGCGCCGCTGTACATCGAGGCGCACCGCGCCCGCTGGGCCGAGTTCCTCCGCCGTGGTGAGCTGCTCATGATCGGCCCCTTCGCCAACGCGCAGGACGACGGCTCGATGGCGATCTTCACCACCCGGGAGGCAGCCGAGGAATTCGTCCGCGGCGACCCGTTCGTCCTCAACGGGGTAGTACGGAAATGGATTATCCGTGACTGGATCGAAGCCATCGTCCACGAAGGACCCGTGCAATAGCCCCGGATCGGCGACTAGCCGAGATCGGGCCATTGATCCAGGGTGTACGCCATGTCCCAGAACATGCCCTCGAGCCGCGAGCTCATCTTGAAGATCTCCGCGAGCTGACGGCGCCGGTCCTCGCTCATGACCTCCCGGCGGGTCATCTCGTCGAAGGTCTCGCGCATGTTCATGACCAGGGCGGCCTCCTCTTCCTGGAGGTAGAAGCCCACCCAGTCCGAATACACGGGATGCTCCACGAGCTGGTCCTTCAGCCCGCGGGCGATTTCGATGTAGCTCCAGGAGCACGGCAGGATGGCCGCGATGATCTCCAGGGGCCCGCCAGCCGCCGCCGTCGCCAGCAGGAAGCTGGTGTAGGCCACGTTGGCCGGAGCCATCTCCCGCGAGCCCCCGCGGTCTTCCGCGCCCAGGCCGATCACCTGCTCCAGCAGGCGCCGGTTGCTCGGGATCTCCAGGCGGACGGTCCCGTCGAGCTGCCTGCTGAAGAACTCCAGCTCCGCCTCGCTGCCTGACTTTGCCGCGCCCATGGCCATGCATCGGGCGAAATCGGGAAGAAACAGCAGGTCCTGCTCGATGAAGAAACGGAACCTGTCGAGCGGCAGGGTCCCGCGGGTGAGCTCGCCGAGGAACGGGTGAGCGTGCAGGCCGGCCCATATGCGGTCGCACTGGGCGCGCAGGCTCTCCGAGAATTCCGGCTCCGGGCGCGCCGCGCTCGAGGTGGTCATGACGGCACCCTAACGTGACGCTGACCGTCGGCGCTGAACGGCAACGTTCCCGGAACGGCCGGCGCGTAGCGTAGGCCCATGAGCGAGGCGAGGCCGGCCGTCGGCGCGCCCACAGTGCCTGCCGGGAGCGAGCGAGCCCGGCTGTCGTCACGCTCCGTCGCACTGACGTGCGCGATCCTGTTCGCGCTCCTCGTGGCGGCCTGGGCGCCGTTGTGGTGGCTGGCCGGCAGAGTCGTGCAACAGGCTCTGGAGCCCGCCCATCTGTCGGTGTGGCTGAGCCACCAGCCCGACTGGGAGACCACGCAGGACCTGGCCAAGGGCTGATCGCGGCAGCGTCCCACCTTGGGACTTATGTCCCTGGATAGGAGAGCACTTGCTTCGGTTAACTACTGGAGTGTTCGTGGGTGCCGAGGCAGTCCTGGATGTGGGCTTCGATGCCGCATGCGCCGGGCTGGTCCGCGCGGTCAGCGGCGAATGGCTGGCGACCGCGTCGGCTGAGGCGTACGGCGAGTGGAGCAAGAGCCTGGCCCGGGTCGGGCCGCGCGGCGCAGGCTTGGGCATGTCCCGGCTGGTCGAGGTGCGCTTCCGCGAGCTGGTCACCAAGGGCAACTCGGCCGTGCTGATCGTACGCTGGGAGGCGGTCGGCTCGAGCGGAGGGTTGTTCCCGGTCCTGGACGCCGACATCACGCTGACGTCGTACGGATCGGCGGCCAGCCTGTTGGCGCTGTCTGGGGCCTACCGGCCCCCGCTCGGCACCCTGGGCGCCGTGCTGGACCGGGTGGTGCTGCACCGCGTGGCCGAGGCCACCATCCAGGGCTTCGTGAACCAGCTCGGCGAGGCCGTGGTCAGGCTCGCCGCCGAGCCGAAAGCTCACCGCGGATCCTGAGTTCCATGGGCGGGGAGGCCAACACTGACTGTGGGTCGTCTAGCATCCGGCCGTGAGCGGGGTGCCGCTGACAGGGCACGGCACCCCGCTCTGGAAGGCAGGCGTCTGCGGGGCAAACGCCGCACCGCGCGCCCGCCCTGTGGCGTGTCCCGCTGCGATCTGTCAACCGCGGAGCAGATCGTTTCAACCATCGCCCACGCCCCGGAAGGGGTCAACTCATTTTCCCCGCGGCGCAACGACATGGCCCGGTGACCGTAGCTGGAAACCCGGGAGGACTACAGCCCGTGTTCGCCACGCTCCCGCAGCGCGCGGATGTCCTCGGCGACCCGGAAGACGACCACGAAGAATTCCAGGATCATCCGGTAAATCGCCATGACGATGACGATGAACAGCGGGTCTGCGACGAGCAGCGTCACGATGCCGAACGGCGTGCTCACCCTGAACACGATGATGGTAAACACCAGGGCGCTTACTACCGTGCCGATCATTATCAGCATGTAGAGCACCTTTATGACTTTCGGCGTCACGAACGAGGTGAATCCGAAGTCGAATAGCACGCCCAGGAATCCCTTCGCGTCCGCGGCCGCACCGGGCGCGGAGTCCGCGAACGTGGCCGTCAGCGATTCGCCGTCCGCGCGGGCCCTCCCGGCTTCGGCCGCCGTCGCCGCCGCGCCGGAGTCGCGGGCTGGCACGGGACCGAACAGCCCTCCCTCGCCGAACGGGTTGCCCCCGAAGGGATCGGCATCCCCGAACGGATCGGCCGGCTTGGTCAGGAAGCTGTCGGCGTCACCGCTGCGGTAGGCGGCCGTCGCCGCGGTCCCGTAGGCATCCGCGGCTCTGGCTCTAGGCGAGCCTGCCATTCCTGCGCCGTAGGTGTCGGCCGCCCTGGCGCCGGGGTACGGCCCGCGGGCGGCGTGGCTGCCGTGACTCCAGTCATCGGGCAGGCCCTGATCTGATGAGCGATCTGGCATCATGCCTCCCGGGAATGAGGTCCTCGTGGCCTACCGGGCCAGGTTACTTACCCCGGAGCCGCGAAATAGGTGCTTTCCGGAAGATGACAGATAATGGTAATCCTTAATACCAATAGCGCTATGCGGCTTATCAGTGAGTATTTAACGCGTCAAGCGGGCCGGCCAGCCCAGCCCGGGTAGGACCGTTCCGCGGGAATTCAGCCGGCCCGCAGTCGCAGCCCGCGGGGGGTGGGCCGGAAACCGGCGCCCTCGAGCGCCCGGGCCAGCGGGGTGTCCCCGCCCGCCCGGATGCCGTCGGCGCGCTCCACGGTCAGCCGTCCCAGCGCGCCGTCCCGGACAGCAGCGGC
>JASHYW010000463.1 GCA_030042885.1 Streptosporangiaceae bacterium
GGCGTGCCCAGCAGCCGGGTCACGCCGATGTTGACCACCGAGGTCAGCAGCCCGCCCAGCACCAGGCCCAGCAGCGCGACGAGCGAGGCGAGGTTACCGCCCAGGTACGGCGGGACGTCGGCCGCGGGACCCCGGCTGGCCGCGGGACCCCGGCCGGCCGCGCGGGCCCGCCGGGCCAGCACCGCGACGGTGACCGCCAGCACGATGAGCAGGGCCGCCTGCATGACCAGCAGCACCGCGAGGAACCCGGTCAGACCGGGCAGCGCTCCGGTCTGGCGGCCGGACTGCCGGTCAGTGAACCCGCTCACCAGGGCTGCGGTCACCAGCGCGGCCAGCGCGGCGGCCAGCACGCCCCAGCACCACCCGTCCGACCTGCCGGCCGGCGGCCTGCCGCCGTGAACCACGGTGATCTCGTAGCGGTCGGCCAACGGCAAGGCGACCGAGATGACCGCGGCAGCCAGCACCGCCGCGGACAGCACCACCGCCACCCACCGGGCGGCGGGTGGATGACCAGCCGGAAGCGCCGCGATCAGCGCCAATGACGCGCAGGCCGCCGCGACATGCAGTCTGCGCTGCCGGTCGACCAGCCTCTTCCCCCGCCAAAATCCGGGCTCAGTCAGCGGCCAGGCTCCGGTGAGCCTAGGCGGCGCCGTGCTGATCCGGGCCTCGTACTTGCCCGCGGTCCTGACGCTGACCACCCACAGCAGCGCGACGATCACCGCTGCCGCCGCCAGCGCCAGGGCCACGCGCCACCCCGCGGTCCACGCCGCGTACCATCCCATCCAGCTGGGCAGCAGCAGGTCCGGATTTCCGGCCGCCTGCCAGGCCACCGTGCTCAGCAGGACCGAGGCGGCCGAGCTCACGAACTGGACCGTGGCCGCCAGCGCCAGCAGCCGCAGCACAACCTGTGCGATCCCCTGATCTCGATCACGGCGCAGCCGCTGGACCGGCTCAGCCACGGCATCAGGACCGGCGCCCGCCACCTGGGGCGGCAGCATGAAATACGCGATGTTATACATCATGAACGGCGCCAGCAGCAGCCAGGACGCCGACGCCAGCGGCGCCTCGGTGAGCCCGCCCCACGAGTAGGCCTCCAGCTTCCACGGGACACTGGGCCGCCCCGGGCCGTCAGGGCTCCACCGCCGGTAAAAACCAGTCACCATGTCCCCGGCGACCTGCACCGCCTGCGGATGCTCCAGCATCGTCGGGCCGTCAGACCCCGACACGCCGTGAACACGCAACTCGGTGACCCGCTCCCCCGCCATGGCCGTATCGGGCAGCGCCCCGGCGGCCCCGGCCAGCGCGGGACTAGTCTGGTCGGCCGGGGCGAAACCCCACGCCGCGTCGAATCCGAGCACCACGTCCTGGCTCTTCAAACTGGCGTTCTCGGACATTAGGCTCCCTAAAGCCGTCTAGACCGCTGGGAAGGAAACAGGTGGCTGCCACGGTCTCACAAGGAAAAGTGTCAAGGAGCCGGTATGACCTGTCAATGCATATGCCGCCTGTATACTCCGGTGGTTAGGCAGGCACGCAGGCCGGAGAGTTCTGCCGTCCTCGTCGCAACATGCGCCAGCCACCCGAAAAGGCCAGCCAGCCCCTGAAAGCGACAAGACCCCATAGGCAGTCCAACGCGGTTCGCGCCCGGAAACAAACCGCAGGCGCAGCCGACCGGAAACAGGCAGGGACAAAGATGCAGGCTTACGCTGGATCGCGCCGCCCTCGCCGGCCGCGGTCTTATGTGATCTCAACTCGTCCGAGTGAGCCGCCGCCTTCTGCCGCCCGACGTGACCGTGCCACGTAAATCGATCCGGTGCCAGGAAGTTCCGAAATTAGAGAAATTAGAGTTGCGAACTTCTGACGACTCCATAGAGGTGTCACCAACGGGCGACAAGGACTGCCCGCCAATATGCATGAGGAACGCAGCATGACCATGCATCAAAACGACGTGCTCACATCGGCAGATTCGGACGTGGCCGACCGGCGGGGCCTGGGCGGGGTGCCGCGCCGTTCTGACAGCGCAGGTCTGACACCTACGTGCGCCAGCGGCGCCCCGCTCGCTATGGGTTCACAGCTGACGGATCAGGTCGAGAGCGTGATATCGCCGGGGCCAGTCCACGAAGAGGTGGTCGTGTGCGGCACCGGCGATCACGTTGCAGCTGATACCTGCGTCGGCCAGCACGCGGCTGACCACCGCGGTCAGGCCGATATCTTGCAATGCCGAATTGACCCGCAACGTGATGCGCGCGGCCACGTACGAGTATTCCAGCTGGGCCCGGTCCGCGTCGGCCTTGGTCATGACCAGCGTGAGGCCCTCGTCCTCAAGGATCGCGGCGAACATGGCCGTCTGCGGCGGCGGGCTGGCCGCGGTGGCGAAGACATATGGCTCGCCGGACAGCTCGGGCAGGAGTTCACGCCGGCGGGCAGTGGCGAGGTACTTCTCCATGAAGATCAGGTCGTCGGCCTGGTAGCCGAGTGCCTGGTAGAAGGGGACGACCCCGGCATTGTCCGCCTCGATAAGCAGGTTGATCTTCGGGCAGCCGATAGCCATCAGGCGCTCCTCGAGTTCGGCCATCAACTTCTTCGCGATGCCCTGCCCGCGCCTGTCCGACCTGACGGCCAGGCGGTTCACCCAACCGCGGTGCCCGTCGTAGGCGCCGAGCACCGCTCCTGCGATCTGCCCCTGGTCGTCCACGTCAACCAGAACCAAGCCGGGATCGCGCGCAGCCACGGACCTCAGCTCCCCTGCCACGCGCGAGGGATCGAACCGCAACCCGGCCTGTCGCCACAACGCGATAAGTTCATCCGCATCGGCGACGTTCGCGCACCTGATCCCCACGGCCAACTGCTTACCACACCCGCCGCCACAGCGCCGCTCCTCTGGATGGCCTCTCGGGCGGCCGCCGAGCAGGGCACCCCGATATTTCTCAACGCCTGCCGGTTTGCAGCCGGCTGATCGGTGACTGTCCGTGGTGCATCCTGCGGTGCTGGTCATGGGGCCGTGGAACGGGGTCGCCGCCGGGCCTCGACAAGTGGCCAGGCTCCCGCCAGGGCCGTGGGGATCGTGACCTCTCCCGTACCGCCTCCATTGGCCAGCGCCCTGGCCTAGCCTGCCGCCAGCTCCACCACAGCCGTTCGGGAAATTCAAGATCTTTATCCCGGCCGGCCGGTGGTTCGGCGCTGCGGGAACGCGACAAGGCCAAGACGCGTGCTGCCATCGGGCAGCACGCGCTGGTCCCGGTCAGCCGTCATCGTGCGCCCAGGCTTCGATGCCTTCCCTGACCGCCAGGCCCGCGATGACAACAGCTGCCGCCGGGTCGGCCCACCACCAGCCGAGCCAGGCGTTGAGCCCGATGCCAGCCAGCGCGGCGGCGGAGGTGAACGCACAGAACGCGCTTTCGGCCGCGTCCGCGACCAGAGCCTGGTTGCCCAGCTGCTGGCCGGTGCTGCGCTTGGCCAGCGCGAGCAGCGGCATGACCACCAGCGCCGCAGCCGTGACCACGATCCCGGCCGTGGACTGCTCGGGCCGGTGCTGGCTGACCAGATCGGTGACGCTCTCGATGGCCAGGTAGGCGGCGAGAGCAAAGAAGGTGACGGCGATCAGCCGCAGAGCCCGGCGTTCGCGTTCCTCGCTGACCGCGCCGCGCAGCTGCCAGACCACCACCGCCGCGGCGAAGAACTCGATCACCGAGTCCAGGCCGAACCCGATCAGCGCGATCGAGGAAGCGACGATCCCGGAGACGATCCCGACCGCCGCCTCGACCGTCATCCAGGCCATGCTGCCGTACTCCAGCGAGAAACCCCGGCGGCGCAGCCGGGATACCACATCGTCGTGCAGGGCCAATCGCACTCCCGGGATGACGTCGCCCTCAGTGTGCCCCAGCCGGGCTCATTCTGCTCCGCCCTCGTGGGGGGCACCGCGGCGGTTGCCGCGTACTCCCGCTTCACCGGATAGGTGGCGCCAAGCTCCGATGGGCATCCTTGAGTACTGTCCGTGATCCTGGTTTCCGGTAGGCATGCTGATGGCGCCGAAGCCCTGACATCTTCCCTGAGCGCGGCGGCGAGTGGCGTGCCTGCGCTGCCGGTCACGGGAAAGGGGTAGCGGGAGGGCTAGAGGATGCCGCTGGCTATGGCGATGCCCACGGCGATCAGGACCAGGCCGCCGGGCAGCTCACCCCGCTCGCCGGTTCTTGCGCCGAGCCGGCTGCCCAGCTCCAGCCCGGCCAAGGACATGGTGATGCTGACGGCGCCGACGACGACCGCCGCCGCGGCGAGGCTGACGTGGAAGGTGCCCAGGGCGAAGCCGACCGTGAGGTTGTCGATGCTCAGCGCCGCCCCGGTGACCAGCAACCGGCCGGCCCGCTGCCCAGCCGGCAGGGCCGGGGCCTGGTCCTGCCGGGGTTGCGGGCGCCGGACGGCCTGCACGCTAGCGTACAGGCCGGTCGCGATCAGCAGCGCGGCGCCGATCCAGTGCGCGGCATGGCCGAGGGTATCGGCAAGGCTGCGGCCCAGCAGCAGCCCGAGGACCGGCATCCCGGCCTCGAACAGCCCGAAGATCACCCCGATCCGCAACCGGGTGCGGCCATCAACCCCGCTGACCCCGATACCGACCGCCGCGGCGAAGTTGGACAAGCCCAGGGACAGGGCCACCAGCAGCAGGGCGGGCATGCACCCACCATACCGACCGCGGCCCGGCCCGCTGATCCGCCATAGCTGCAGGTCCCGGTCTGCCGGATGCCCGGCACGGGCGCCCGGGACATGGACAGCTGGCGTCAGCAGACTGCTGCCGCGGCCGGGGCCGCCCTCGGGACCTTACGGCGCCGATAAGGGACGAAGGGCCCTGCCCGGCAGCCGCCGCCGACCGGCAGCCTATCTGGTATGGAAGGGTTCCGGGCCGCCAGCGGGCGGAACGCGGATAACGACGCTGCCGCGCCGGCGCGGCGGTTCGCTGTCACCATCGGCGGGCCTGCCGACGGCGGTTCTGCCCGCCGAATAGAAGAGCCAGGTCGGCTGCTGCGCCTCCGGTCGGTGCTGCACGCCACGTATGAGCAGATCGATCGCGCCGACCCATCGCCGGAGGGCATGCCCGCCGTGCAACGGCAACTCCAGCTGATCCGCCGTGAACTCGAGGACACGGTATCCCCGGAACTGGCTGCCGAGCTGCGGCGGATCCTGCCTCCCCGGGACGAGGCACCCAGCGCGGGTGCGTTGCGGATCGAGTGTACGGTGCTTCTGAGCTGGGCCGACAGCTTGGTGGTGGAGATGCTCAGCACGCTCGGGGCCGCGTACGAACACCTGGCGCGCGAACGCCTCGCGGGGCCGCCAGCGGCGGCGTGACCGTACGGCCGCCGGGCTGCCGACGCGCATCCCGCGGGCGAAATCCTGCCCGGATCCGCGGGCGGCGCGCACCGGGCAGGCAGCGGCGCAGCCAGACGCCAGGCAGGCAGCCACGAAACGCAGGTGGTGCAGGCAGCCCGGCCGGCCGGGGGCGGGTCAGCGGTTGAGCTCGGGTGCCGCTACCGAGGCCGGGGGGCGGAGAAGATCAAGCCCGGCAGGTGATTCCCGCCGCGCTGCGAGGATCAGAGGGAAACACTGGAATCGGCCGGGGGAACTTCCCCCGCGGCGGCCGGGGAAGGGGGCGGGAAGCAGGATGGCACACCCTGGCTTTGACGCGGGCAGGCCCAACGTCGCCCGCGTGTATGACTGCCTGCTCGGCGGCATGGAGGCACTCCACGCCGATCGCGAGCAGGCAGCCCGGCTGCTGGCGATCTGTCCCTCGCTCGGCATCGCGGCCCTGGAGAACAGGTACTTCCTGGCCCACGCGGTCACCTGGGCGGCCCATCAGGGCATCACCCAGTTCGTCGACCTCGGCGCCGGGGCGCCGGTGCAGAAAGCCACGGCCGGGCTGCTGGAGGACACGCACATCACGGCCCAGGCGGCCAGCCCGTCCGCGCGGGTGGCCTACGTCGATGACGACCCGGTCGTGCTGGCGCACTCACGGGCGTTCCGGGCCCGCGCCCACGGCGTGACGGTCACCGCGGCGGACCTGACCGACCCGGACACGGTGCTCGCCGACCGGCGCCTGCGCGCGGTCATCGACCTGGCGCAGCCCGCCTGCTTCCTGTTCGGCCTGGTGCTCAGCCTGGTCCCGGCCGCGCTGGCCCGCGACGTCGTGGCGGGCTATGCGCGGCGGGCAGCGCCGCGCAGCTGCCTGGTGATCTCCTGCGGCCGGTGCGAGGACCAGGCGCTGTGGGACCGGCTCCGGGATGCCTACACGGCCGCGTCGGCCTACAACCACGCGCCCGCCGACATCGAGGGGTTCCTGGCCGGCCTGGAGCTCGTGCCACCCGGGCTCGTCGCCGCGCACAACTGGCGAGACAGCCAGAACGATGCGCCCGCCGCACCGCCGGAGTCGGTCTACGTGCTGGCCGGCATCGCCAGGAAAACGCGCGGGGTTCGCTAGCCCGTCCCGAGCCGCGGCCGGCCTGGTCAGCTGCGAGCGGCGCGGGTCAAGCGTCCTGGTCAGCCGCACCGCCCGCGGTCACGAGCTGGTCGACCTGCTGGCCGACTGATCCGGACGGGTCAGTACCCGTAGCCGCCCGCGCTGCTGGGCGAGGAACTGGCCGCGGGCGCGGCGCCCGACACCGTGACCTCGTGCCACACCCCGCCGGACACGTCGAGCCCGTTGCCCTTGTTCTGGCCAGGGGCACTGTCCCCGGCGTAGGTGTAGAGCGGGTGCCCGTCATAGGTGGCCTGGGTGGTGCCGTCGGGCCTGGTAATGGTGCCGAGCGTGCCCGTCACGCCGGAACCCGCGGTCGCGGGGCCCTTCACCGGCGGCCAGTAGGTCGCGCAGGAGCCGGTGCAGTTGGATGTGGTCGACGTGTCGAGGGCGAACCAGTACAAGGTGAAGCCCGCGGAGTTGGTCAGTACCTGCGTCCCGTTGATCGTCCTGCTCATCAGCGCGGTTCCGGACGAGCTGGATGAGGCGCCAGCCGCCGCGCTAGTGCTGGTGGCGGCCGAGGTCGAGGAACTGGACGAGCTTGCGCACGCGGTCACGAGCAGCACGGCGGCGGCCAGGCCCGTGACGGCCCATAGTTTTCTCATTCGCAAGGTTCTCCTCCCACCGTGTTGATCTCCTACTTGAGATCACGTGCCGCCGAGAGATTCCGTTCACCTGCGTGATCAGCTTACGTGCGGGCCTGGCGGGTGCAGGAAGGTACGTACGGCTTCTGTGACGGGAGAGATGCAGGCTCGAGATGTGCCCGCGGGCCCGGGAACGGTCAGCTGACGTGTCCGTGGATGAGGTGGCCCACGGTGTACGTCACCGCGATGGCGATGCCGCCCAGGACCAGCTGGCGCAGGCCGGAACGGAGCAACGGGCGGCCGGTGAGCCGTCCCACCACCATGCCGCCCGCCATCAGCGCCACCGCGGTGATGCCGAGGGCGGCGGCGAGGGAATCGAGGCCAGCCAGGTAGGGCAGCAGCGGAATGAGCGCCCCGGCGGAGAAAGCTATGAGCGATGAGAGGCCAGCCACCAACGCCGAGGGCAGCGCGAACGGGTCGATTCCGAGTTCCTCCCTGGTGTGCAGGCGCAGCGCGGTATCGGGGTCCCGCGACACCGCATGGGCCATCCGGGACGCAGTATCAGGGTCGGCGCCGTAGCCGCGGAACGTATCGGCGAGCTCGGCCTCCTCGGCGGCCGGGAACCGGGCGTGCATCCGGCGCTCGGTGGCGACCTCGGCATGCACCAGCTCATTCTGGTTGGTCACCGAGATGTACTCCCCGGTGCCCATCGAGAACGCCCCCGCAACCAGGGCGGCCACGCCGGTCAGGATCACGATGTGCGGTGACGCCCCGCCCGCTACCAGCCCGGCGATCAGCGAGGCGTTCGTCACCAGGCCGTCCACCGCGCCGAACACCGTAGGCCGCAGCCGGCCGCCGGACACGTCACGATGCCGGTGCGACCAGCCGGCCGCCAGCGCCGCCTGCCGCACCGCCTTCGTCGGCTCGGACGCGTCCTCACCCACCTGCGAGATCGCCCTCAATCAGGAGCGGGCCATCACTGGCCAGGAGCGGCAGCGCCCGCAGCCGCCGGCCGGTGGCGGCGAAGATGGCGTTCGCGATGGCCGGGGTCACGGCGATGAGCGGCGTCTCGCCGGCCCCGGCGGACGGGATGTCCGGCCGGCCGGCCAGCACGACGTCGATCCGCGGGATGTCGCTGAACCTCGGCACCGAGCCGGGATCGACCGCCAGTTCCTCCGCGACCAGCAGCCGGAAGGCGGCCTTGTTGTCCTGCCCGACGTCGACCTTGCCGGTGAAGGCGGTCACGGTGCCGGACGGGGACAGGTGCACCCAGGCACCGCCGTGGGCGCCGGGCCGAGGCCACACCACGACCAGCCCGACGCCCAGGATGTCGAACCACTCACGGTCCTGCGGTGAGCACAGATCCCAGGGACGACCCGTCGGGGCGAGCGGCGCGGGGGCCGCGGCCGCGGGCTCGGCTCCCTGCTGGCGCGGGTCGCGCAGCAGGACCGCCGCCCGCCGGACCGCGCGGATGATCCGCGGATAACCCCCGCACCGGCACACGTTCGGCTCCAGGGCCGCGGCGATGGCGGCGTCGTCCGGGTCGGGGTTGCTGGCCAGCAACGCGGCGGCGCGCAGGGCCATGGCCGGAGTGCAGTACCCGCACTGGAAGCCGTGCTCCTCGGCCAGGGCCTGCTGGACCGGGTGCAGCCGCTGCCGGCCCGCCAGTCCCTCAACGGTGGTGACCGAACGGCCCTCCACCTCGGCCACTGCCGTCTGGCAGGCCAGCACCGGCCTGCCGCCGATCAGCATGGTGCAGGCACCGCACTCGCCTTCCCCGCAGCCCGGCTTGGTACCGGCCAGGCCGAGGTAGGACCGCAGCAGCGCGAGCAGGGTCCCGGACTTCGCCTGGCTCAGTTCGTGCCATTCGCCGTTCACGACGATGCCGGCCACGGACTCCGCCGTCTCCGGCCGCCGTCCCGCGTTCATCTCCATGCCGAAGGTCCTTTGGCGCCCGACATAGCCGCCCCCGGCGGGGTGACGGCCGTTGCTCATCCCTACGCTAGCCGCGGCGTCCTGTCTGGTAAGGCCGGCTGGGGCCGTCCGGCCGCTGACGATGGCGGCGGGCCGGCGTCACACCCGCGCGGGTTCTGTCCCGTACAGGTCGAGCAGCCGGATCCGGGTGGACTGCAGGCGCTGGTACATCACGACCGTGACCCGCTTCAGCAGCTTATATCCAAGCTCCGGGTCGGCCTCGCACTTGCCGCGCAGGCAAGCGCCGTCCAGCGCGGTCGCGCTGACCGGTGTCACCGCCTGGGCGTCACAGAAGTAGCGGTAAGGCGGGACGAGCCAGGACCACCCGAGAACCTCTCCCTCTTCTATGGTGTCGATGACCAGCGGGCCGCGCGTGGGCGAATGCAGCTGCAGGGCGGCCCTTCCGTGCCGGATCACGTAGAAGCGGTCGGCCGCTTCACTCTGGCCAAAGATGAACTCGCCCGCCGCGAAATGCACGTTGGACGCACACCCGGCGATGAGCCGCATCGTGTCATCATCCAGCCCGGCGAAGAACGGGTGCCGGGCGAGCAATTCCTCCACAGTCTCCATTGCTTCCTCCCTAGCACCTCCAGTCAGGCCGTCCCGGAGCCGGCGCGCTAGGGCTGAAGGTCCCTGCTTACTGGAGGGTATCGCCGCTGTCAGCCGCTGCGCCCGGCAGGTGCAGCCCCACCACGGCTCCGCCGCCCGGCACGTTGCAGGCGGTCGCCTTTCCGCCGTGCGCGGCGGCGATGGCCTGGACGATGGCCAGCCCCAGGCCCGCGCCTCCGTCGTCACGGGACCGGCCGGTATCCGGGCGCCGGAACCGCTCGAACGCATGGGGCAGGAACGCAGCCGGGAAGCCGGGGCCGTCATCGCGGACCTCGAGGTCAAGGCCGGCACCGCTGGCCCGCGCGGCCAGCACGATGACCGAGCCGCGGGGAGCGAACCGCGAGGCGTTGTCCAGGAGGTTGTCCACGGCCTGGCCGATGCGGTCCGGGTCGACGCGGGCTCGCAGCCTTCATCGCCGGCGAGGCCAGCGCCGTCGTGAACCCCGGTCCTGCGGCCGATGGCCCGCGCCCGGCCCGGCAGGTCCGGCCCTGACCGGTCATCACTTCACGATCCTGTCATCGTCGGCCGGCATCCTGGACGCATGAGGATGCCCACCTGGCCAGCG
>JASHYW010000464.1 GCA_030042885.1 Streptosporangiaceae bacterium
TGCCCATCGCGGCGGCGATCTCGGCCTCGGACAGGTCGGCGTAGTATCGCAGCACGATCGCCTCGCGCTGCCGGATCGGCAGTCCGCGCAGTGCGGCGATGACCGCGGACCGCTCGAGCTGGATCATCGCCCCGTGCTCGGCGCTCGGCATGTCCGGCGGCGCCTTGACCAGGTTCCTGTCCACCACGGTCCGGTGACGCAGCACCGAACGGGACCGGTTCACCACGGCCTGGCGCAGGTAGGCGAGGGCATTCTCGGCATCCCTCAGCCGCTGCCAGGCGTCGTGCATCGCGACGAACGCGTCCTGCACCACTTCCTCGGCGGTAGGCGTGTCCCGCACCAGCAGGGCGGCCAGACGCACCAGCGTCCGGTAGTGCAGCGAGTAAAGCTCGGTGACCGCAAGGTCCGCGTTCCACCCCAGGCGCGCCGTGGCCGGCGCGACGAAGGCTCCGGGCATGACTGCACCAGTGGCCACCAGGGTTTCGGTCACATGGGTTGGACGCGTGTCCCCGTGCTGAGGTTCACTCACCAGCCAGCCGCCTCCGTGCTGCCGGTCGTGCACAGGACCTGGGTCGCCGGCCCGTCATCCTCAATACCCCCACCCATCTGACCGTCCGTCGCCATGCACTTTCGGCAACCGCCCGGCCAGCTACCTGAATGACGGACAACCAGACAGGAGCGGGTCGCGCCACGCTTCGGGCACACCACCGCACGCCGCCGGAGGATTGCGGGAGAAATAAGGATATCCGCAGGGCGCGGATTCGGACACCAGTTGGGGGCATCCGCACGATAACAACGGATGGCCACGCAGTTACTCATCAGGTGCAGCCGCGCCGGTCAATTGCCGGCATATGACCGGCCGCGGAAACGTCGTGCGGGCCAGGCAGCCCGGCCGGATAGCATGGTGTTCACCACGCTCGGGGGGCGGTCCTCCGGGTCTTCGAGAGCGTCGAATTGACAGATATCCGGAACGACGACCCACACGCCAGTAGCGGCGACCTGCGCGGCACAAGCGAGCCCAGCGGCGACGGGCAGCCGGGCGAACCTGATGGCGCCCGCCAGGTTGAGCCGCGATCCCAGGTGAAGATCGTGGTACCTGCCGATCACTCGATGGTCAGCCTGCTCGGATCCGGCGACGAGCTGCTCCACGTGATCGAGCGGGAGTTCGACGCCGACATCCACGTTCGCGGCAACGAGATCACCGCGACCGGGAACCCGGCGGAGACCGCCCTGGTCACCGACCTGTTCGACGAGCTCATTGAGCTGCTCCGCAAGGGCGCGGACCTGACGCCCGACACGGTGGAGCGGACCGCGGCCATGCTGCGCGCCGAGCGCGGCGTGCGCCCCGCGGACGTGCTGACGGTCGGCATCCTGTCCGCACGCGGCCGCACGATCAGGCCGAAGACCCTGAACCAGAAGCGCTACGCGGACGCGATCGACAAGCACACGATCGTGTTCGCCATCGGCCCGGCGGGCACCGGCAAGACCTACCTGGCCATGGCCAAGGCGGTCAAGGCGCTGCAGGACAAGGCGGTGAACCGGATCATCCTGACCAGGCCCGCGGTGGAAGCGGGGGAGCGGCTGGGCTTCCTGCCCGGGACGCTGTACGAGAAGATCGACCCGTACCTGCGCCCGCTCTACGACGCGCTGCACGACATGATCGACCCGGACTCGATCCCCCGCCTGCTGGCCGCCGGCACCATCGAGATCGCCCCACTGGCGTACATGCGCGGCCGCGCGCAACCAGTTGCCACCCCGGTGCTCACCTCGGACGGGTTCCGCCCGATCGGCTCGCTGACCGTCGGCGACCTGGTCATAGGGTCCAACGGGAAGCCCACGCCGGTGATCGGCGTGTACCCGCAGGGCGACAAGGACATCTACCGGGTCACCGCCCAGGACGGCGCCTCGACGCTGTGCTCGGGGGATCACCTGTGGGCCGTGGCTACCCGCGACGACCATCGCCGCGGCAAGCCGCTCCGGGTCCTGCCGACCCGCGAGATGATCGGCTACCTGCGTGCCAGCCACTACCACCGGTACGAGCTGCCGCTGCACAGCGCGCCCGTATGCTTCCCGTACCGGGAAGTCGCGATGGATCCCTACGCACTGGGTCTGCTGCTCGGCGACGGCTGCCTGACCGGGTCGACCACACCCGGCTTCGCAGCCGGCGATCCGGAGCTGGCCTGGGAGCTGAAGCGGCTGCTGCCGGGTACCGAGGTCCGGCCCGTGGGAGGACCCAACTATCACCTGAGCCAGGTGACGGCGCCGTGGGCCACCACCAGGCTTGTGGAGAACCCAGTGACCGGGGCGGCGCGCCTCCTCGGCCTGCACGGCACCCGGTCGACGACCAAGTTCGTGCCCGACGTCTACCTGCACAACTCGGCGAAGGTCCGGCTGGCCATTCTGCAGGGCCTGCTCGACACCGACGGCGGCCCGGTCACGCAGCGCGGCCGGACCTGCCGTGTCCAGTATTCGACCGCCTCGCCGCGCCTGCGCGATGACGTGATCTTCCTGGTCCGGTCGCTGGGCGGCATCGCCTATCACCGCACCCGTCCCGCCCTCGGACGCGCCCCCGGGCTTGCAAAAGGACGCCCCGTCCATCACCGCCACGACGCGCACATCATCGACATCCGCCTTCCGGAAGGCATCGAGCCGTTCCGGCTTACCCGGAAGCGGGACGCCTACAACGCCGCCGGTGGCGGCGGGCGCCCGATGCGCTTCGTCGAGAGCATCGAGTCGGCCGGCACGGCCGAGGCGGTGTGCATCGCCGTTGCAGCGGCCGATTCCCTGTACACGACCGAGGACTTCCTGCTGACCCACAACACCCTGAACGACTCGTTCATCATCCTGGACGAGGCGCAGAACACCTCGGCCGAGCAGATGAAGATGTTCCTCACCCGGCTGGGCTTCGGGTCGCAGGTGGTGGTGACCGGCGACATCACCCAGGTGGACCTCCCGCCCGGCCAGGTCAGCGGCCTGCGTATCGTCCAGCACATACTCGACGGCATCGAGGACATTCACTTCTCCCGGCTGACCAGTCACGACGTGGTCAGGCACCGCCTGGTGGGCAAGATCGTCGACGCGTACGAGAAGTACGACGCCCAGGAGCGGCAGCTGAGCAGCCCTGCGCGGCCGGGCAGGCGGAAAGGCGGCTGAGGCTCCCGATGAGAATCGATATCGCCAACGAGTCGGGCATCGGCGTGGACGAGGTCGGGCTCGCCGCCGTGGCCAGGTTCACCCTGGACCGGATGCGGATTCACCCGCTGGCCGAGCTCTCGGTGCTGCTCGTCGACGAACGCACCATGACCGAGCTGCACGAGCGCTGGATGGGCGAGCCGGGACCGACCGACGTCCTGGCCTTCCCGATGGACGAACTGCGCCCGCCGCACCTGGGCGGCCACCGCGCGGGCGAACCCGAGCCGGGCGGCGACCCGGGCCTGCTCGGGGACGTGGTGCTGTGCCCGCAGGTCGCGGCCGGGCAGGCAGCCAAGGCCGGCCACTCCACCCAGGACGAGCTCGAGCTGCTCTGTGTGCACGGGATCTTGCACCTGCTCGGCTACGACCACGCCGAGCCTGAGGAGCGTGCCGCCATGTTCGGCACGCAGGATCAGCTGCTGAAGGCCTGGCGCGAGGCCAGGCAGGGCGCGAAGGAGCGAGAAGGGACGGGGTGATGTCCCCCTCGTGGTGGCTGCTGGTCGCGGCGGCCGTGCTGGCCCTCGCGGCAGGCTGGTGTGCGAACGCAGAGGCCGCCCTGACGCTGGTCACGGCCACCGGCGTCGCCGAGCGCCCGGAGCACAAGGGCACGCTGGAGACCGTGGCCGCCGACCTGCCCCGCTACATGAGCGTGCTGCTGCTGCTCCGCATCATCCTCGAGTGCTTTGCCGCGGTGCTGGTCACGGCCGCCTTCGCGCACTGGCTCGGCGACGACTGGCGGGCCGTGCTGGCCGCGGCCGGCCTGGTGCTCGTGCTGCACTACGCGCTGACCGGGGTGCGTCCGCAGCTCGGCCGGATCGGGCCGCGGACCGAGCGGACCGCCGAGCGCGCCGCCCGCTTCCTGTACCCGGTGACCCGGGCCCTCGGCCCGCTGCCCCGGCTGCTCGTGGCGGTGGGCAACACGATGCCCCCGGGCCGCCGCGCCAGGCCGGCCAACGGCGAGGAGAGCGAAGAAGGCACCGGCGCTGTCGTGGAACGGTCCGAGCTGCGCGGGCTCGTGGACTACCTGGAACGCAGAACCGGCATCGAGCCGGGCGAGCGCGAAATGGTCCGCTCGGTGTTCGAGCTCGGCGACACCATCGTCAGGGAGGTGATGGTGCCGCGCACCGACATGGTGTTCATCGAGAGCGACAAGACCGTGGAGCAGGCGCTGTCGCTGGCGCTGCGCAGCGGCTTCTCGCGGATCCCCGTGGTGGGCGAGAACGAGGACGACGTGGTCGGCATCGCCTACCTGAAGGACATCGTGGCCTGGAGCCACGAGCACCCGGGCGCCGAGGCCACCGAGAAGATCGCCACCGTGATGCGCGCGGCCAGCTACGTGCCGGACAGCAAGCCGGTTGACGAGCTGCTGCGCCAGATGCAGGCCAAGCGCAACCACGTGGCGATCGTGATCGACGAGTACGGCGGGACCGCCGGCCTGGTCACCATCGAGGACATCCTGGAGGAGATCGTCGGCGAGATCACCGACGAGTACGACACCGAGCAGCCCCCGGTCGAGTGGCTGCCCGACGGCTCGGCGCGGGTG
>JASHYW010000465.1 GCA_030042885.1 Streptosporangiaceae bacterium
GACCCGCGGCTGGTTCTACACCCTGCACGTGCTGGCCACCGCGCTGTTCGACCGGCCCGCCTTCCGCACCTGCGTCAGACACGGCATCGTGCTCGGCAACGACGGCCAGAAGATGTCCAAGAGCCTGCGCAACTACCCAGACGTGAACGAGATCTTCGATCACTACGGCTCGGACGCGATGCGCTGGTTCCTGATGGCCAGCCCGATCCTGCGCGGCGGCAACCTCATCGTCACCGAGCAGGGCATCAAGGACGCGGTGCGCCAGGCGATCCTGCCCCTGTGGAACAGCTACTACTTCTTCGCCCTGTACGCGAACGCGGAGTCTTACCAGGCGCGGCGGTCCCTTCCCGGCGAAGTCCAGGGGGGGCGCGGGCCCGCCGCCACAGGCGGCAAGGCCAGCAGGGTCGTCTCCCCCGGAGCCAGCACCGGGAGCCAGCACGTGCTGGACCGGTACATCCTGGCCAAGACCCGCGCCGCGGTGACCGAGATCTCCGAGCTGCTCGAGGCCTGCAACGTCGGCGCGGCCTGCCAGGTGCTGCGCGAGCACCTGGAGGTACTGACCAACTGGTACATCCGCAGATCGCGCAGCAGGTTCTGGGCGGGCGAGCCGGCCGCGCTCGACACCTTGTGGACCGTGCTCGAGACCGTCTGCCGGGCCGCCGCGCCGCTGCTCCCGCTGACCACCGAGGTCATCTGGCGCGGGCTGACCGGTGAGCCAAGCGTGCACCTGACCTCCTGGCCCGACGTGGGCGACTGGCCCGCCGACGCGGACCTGGCCGCGACCATGGACCTGGCCCGCGCGGTATGCAGCGCCGCGCTCGGCATCCGCAAGGCGCGCCAGCTGCGGGTGCGGCTGCCGCTGGCGGCACTGGTCATCGCCCATCCGGAGGCCGAGTCGCTGGCGCCGTACACCGACCTGATCTGCCAGGAGGTGAACGTCAAGGCTGTCGAGCTCGCCGCCGATCCGGCCCGCCTGGGCACGTTCGAGCTGACCGTGAACCCCCGGCTGCTCGGACCGCGGCTCGGCGGGAAGGTGCAGGAAGTGATCCGCGCCGTCAAGGCGGGCGACTGGGCCAGCACCGGCGAGGGCATCACCGCGGCCGGCGTCGAGCTCGAGCCGGGTGAGTACGAGCTGCGGCTGGCCGTGGCGGACCCCGGCTCGGCCTCCGCCCTGCCGGGCCACGCGGGCCTGGTCGCGCTGGACACGCGGGTGACCGCCGAGCTGGCGGCCGAAGGCGCCGCGCGGGACGTGGTCCGGATCGTGCAGCAGGCCCGCCGGGACGCGGGCCTGTCGGTCTCCGACCGGATCCGGCTCACGCTCGGGGCCGACGGCGCGGTAGCGGAGGCGGTGCGCGCGCACGCCGGGTTCCTGGCCGCGGAAACCCTGGCCGAACAGCTGGACGTCCGGCCGGCCGGCCACGTGCACGCGGAGCCCCAGCCGGCCGGCGACGGCCTGGTCAAGGTGGCCCTGGCCACGTGGCCAGCGGCCGTCCGGTAGACGACTCCGCGGCACGCCCGGCCTGTTCTTCCAGCCGAGTCCGGAAGTTCTTACCGGCCGGTTACGCGTGCCCGGGCCGTTGAGCCGGGCACGCGCGCCGGCCGTAGATGAGGGCGGAGGCCAGCGTCCGCGGCTGTCCCGAAAGATCATCGGATCTGCCGATCATGACCCCTGATGATCACAGGCCTGATGAGCCGTGTCCTTTCGGCCCATGACAGCCGCGGCACTGGTCCGGCACGCGTGCGAACCATTCAGGGCGCCCGGACTACAGCGCGACGCCGACCAGGTCCGGTTCGGGCGTCAGCGACACGCCGAACGTGTCACGGACGCCGTCCCTGATCTCCCTGGCCAGCGCCATCAGCCCGGCGGTGGTGGCCGATCCCGGGTTCACCAGGGCCAGCGTGTGCTTGGCGGAGATCCGGGCCCCGTCGCCGGGGCTGTAGCCCTTGCCGAACCCGGCCCGCTCGATCAGCCACGCCGCGGGCACCTTCACCAGCCCGTCCCCGGCGCCGAACCGGGGTACCTGGGTGCCCTCGCCCCACCTGACCCTGACCGCCGCCTCGACGGCCGCCAGCGCGGCGGCATCGAGAACCGGGTTGACGAAGAACGAGCCGACGCTGCGGGTGTCGGGGTCCGCCGGATCGATCACCATCCCCTTGTGCCGCCTGAGCTCCAGGACGGCCGAACGAGCCTCGGCACTGGCCACCTGGTCCCCGATCGCCACACCCAGGGCGGCGGCCAGCTCGGCGTACCGGACCGGCGCCGAGGAAGGCTGCTCGGCGAGCCGGAACGTCACGCTCAGGACCACGAACCGGCCGGCCGATCTCCGGAACCGGCTGGTCCGGTAGCCGAACCCGCACCGGGCGTTCGGGATGGTCACGATCTTCCCCGAGGTCCTGTCGTAGGCCCGGACCTGGGTGATGGTCTGGCTGACCTCCTGCCCGTAGGCGCCGACGTTCTGGATCGGGGTGGCGCCGGCCAGGCCGGGGATGCCGGACAGGCACTCCAGGCCGGCCAGGCCCCCGGCG
>JASHYW010000466.1 GCA_030042885.1 Streptosporangiaceae bacterium
CGGAACCGGGCGCCCGCCGGGTGTTCGTCGGCTGGACCGCGGGCAGCCAGCCCTGGCTGCGGCACGGCGAGGTGGGATCGGATCCGCCCCTTGGGCCGCCTTGGACCTCTCGAGCCCCTCGGACCTCGTGGCCACCCGGGCTCGACCTGGACCGGCTGGCCGCCGGGGACCCGGTGTCGTTCGGCTCGCCGGTCAGCGAGCCGGTGTTCCTGGTCTGCGGGCACGGCCAGCGCAACGCCTGCTGCGCGCGGTTCGGCGTCCCGCTCGCCCGGCAACTCGCCGCCCGGTATCCAGGGCAGGTGTTCCAGACCACGCACGTGGGCGGCCACCGGTTCGCCGCCAACCTGGTCATCCTGCCGCACGGCCTGTACTACGGCCCGGTCGGTATCGCAGAGGCCACCGCCGCGATCAGCGCGTACCAGCGCGGCGCGGTGACGCCGGAACGCTACCGGGGCCGGGCCGGCCAGCCGCGCTCGGCTCAGCAGGCCGAACACGGCCTGCTGAGCCGCGCCAGCTCACTGGCGATCGCAGCCCTCGCGTAACTCGCGTAAGGCGCGATCGAACGTGAAGCGAGGGCTGGCCGCGGTCAGCACCGCGGCCGACGGCGCGACGGACCAGATCGTCTCCAGCTCCGCGGCCAGCACCGCGATGAGCCCGGCCACGTCCCGCGGTGCCTCCTCGTGCAGCGCCTCGGCCACGACCAGCACCGCGGCGGTGGAATCCCGCACCGCCGACCGGCCGCTCTGCCGGTTCGTCCAGCGCCGGGCGTGCGCCTGCCCGGCCCCGTCCGCGAAGATCACCTCGCCGGCCGCCGGGTGCTCGACTTCCCCGGCGAAGGTCAGGTACTCCTCGTCCCCGGTCGCGTAACGCACCTCGAGCGGCCAGGTGATCGCGCCGACGTCGAAGGCGGCCACCGGGATGGCGAAGGCCAGCGAGACCGCGTTGCACAGGTCGACCAGGGGATGCAGCCCGGGCAGGCTCCCCTGGATGCGGAACCTGCGCAGCAGCGATTCCGACGCGCAGCGGTACTGGGTTGGCTTGAGCCCCATCGCGGCGAAGGCGCGCCGCCAGGCCTGGATCTCGGGCAGCTCGCTCTCTGCCGGAACCGCGGCCAGCCGCGCCTTGGCGACGGCGGCGAACCGGTCGGCCGCCGGCCCGGCCAGCGCGTCGCCGGTGATGCCCCTGACGTACAGGACCCCCGGAACCAGCTGCGGAAAGTCACGCCAGATGTCACCGGAATGCTGGAAGTGCACCGATCCTCCCGCCTAAGCCTGCCCGCCTATTCTCCCGCCGCGTTTCCCGGCCAGGGCCAACCGTCACGATGTCACAGCGTGACGGCAATAACCGTCTCGATGCCACATCGTCCCGCCTGGATTTTCCCGACCCCCGCAGGCCGAGGGCGAGACCGGCGCCGACCACCGCGATACCCGCCCAGATCCGCGGCCGGGGAGCCGGGCCGCCGAGCAGGACCCCGGTGGCCGCGGCGGCGACCGGGGCCACGCCGGCCAGCAGCCCCGCCCGGCTGGCCCCGAGCCGGCCCACGCTCGAGTACCACATCACGAAGGCCGCGGCCGTGACCGCGACACCAAGGTAGACGATGGCCAGCCAGTCCTGGTGCCCGAGCCGGACGGCGGCCGCCGGGCCCTCGTGCACCAGCCCGATCGCAGCGAAGATCACCGCGGCCAGCCAGGTGGCATGGACCGAGACTCCCCGCGGGCCGTGCCGTCCGAGGACCGGGCGAGCGCGGCCGACCTCGGCTACGGCGACCCGCGCGGCAGCCAGTGGCTGGTGCGGGCGCGGGCTCAGCTGCCCAGGTAGGCGAGAACGGCGAGCACCCGCCGGTTGTCGTCGTCGGAAGGCTGCAGGTTGAGCTTCCCGAAGATGGACGCGGTGTGCTTGGCCACGGCGCGTTCGGTGATCACCAGGCGCTGGGCGATGGCGGCGTTGGACCGGCCCTCGGCCATCAGCGCGAGCACCTCGCGTTCGCGCGGGCTGAGCGCGGCCAGGCTGCCATCGCCGGTGTTACGGGCGAGCAAGCGGGCGATCACCTCCGGGTCCATGGCGGTGCCGCCGTCGGCGACCCGGCGGACGGCGTCGACGAACTGGGCGCTGTCGAACACCCGGTCCTTGAGCAGGTAGCCGATGCCCCCGGTGCCGCCGGCCAGCAGCTCGCGGGCGTACAGCTGCTCCACGTACTGGGACAGGACCAGCACCGGCAGGCCCGGCACCTCGCGCCGCGCGGCCAGCGCGGCCCGGATTCCCTCGTCGGTGAAGGTCGGAGGCAGCCGGACATCCACGATGGCCACGTCCGGCCGGTCTGCGGTCACCGCGGCCAGCAGGTCGGCGCCGTTGTCGACGGCCGCGGAGATCTCCAGGCCGTGGGCCTCGAGCATCCGCGTGAGGCCGTCCCTCAGCAGGAAGAGGTCTTCGGCGATGACAACGCGCACGGGATCTCCATGGTGACCGCGGTGGGGCCGCCGGGCGGGCTGCTGATGGCCATCACGCCGTCGAACGGGGCCAGCCGCCGCTCGATCCCGCGCAGCCCGCTGCCGCGGGACGGGTCGGCGCCACCGTGCCCGTTGTCGGTCACGCCGATCCGCAGCATCCCATCCGTGTGCCGGATGTCGATCCAGGTCTCGCGCGCCTCGGCGTGCTTGGACACGTTGGCCAGCAGCTCGCTGACCGCGAAGTAGGCGGCCGACTCGATCGGCGCGGACGGGCGGCCGTCCAGGTCGCTGACCACGTGGATCCGCATCGGGCTGTCCAGGGCCAGGGCCTGGATCGCGTCGGCCAGGCCGCGGTCGGCCAGGACCGGCGGGTGGATGCCGCGGACCAGGGCGCGCAGCTCGGCCAGGGCCCTGATCGAGGCGTCGCGGGCCTCGAAGACCAGCGCTCGCGCCGCCTCCGGATTCTCGTCCATGATCTGCCCCGCGGCGTCCAGGGTCATGCCCATGGCCACCAGCCTGGCCTGCGCGCCATCGTGCAGGTCCCGCTCGATCCGGCGGATCTCGGCTGCCCCGGTGTCGAGGGCCTCGGTGCGGGTCCGGGCCAGCTGGCGGACCCGCAGCGCCAGCTCGGCCTGGCGGGTCGGCGCGAGCATGGACCTGGCCAGGATGCCGTAACCGCGCAGCAGCCACGGGGCGGCCCACAACCCGAACACCGCGCCCCCGATGGCCAGCAGCCGGAGGCCCAGCTGGGCGTAGGGCGCGAATATGCCAACCACGCCGAACACCAGCAGCCCCGCGGGAAGGATGTCCAGGATCCAGCCGACGCACCCGTTCGCGGCCACCCACAGCAGGTCCCGCCAGGTCGCCCGGTCGGCAAGCAGCCACCCGAGCCGCCGGCTCGGGCCCGCCTTCCCTCCGTCCGCCCAGGGCGGCGGCAGGTACGGGTCGGTGATCGGCACCCCGCACCACCGGCCGGCCAGCCTCCTGGTCAGCCTGGCCAGGCCCCGCATCCACAGCAGGATGAGCGGCGCGACCGTGAGCCACAGGACGATGCAACCCGCGGCAGCGGCCGCGGCCGGGGCACGCCGGTCACCCAAAATCGCGCCCACCAAGCCGGCGACGGGCAGGCCGAGGACAACGAGCAGGATCAGCAGCTGGACCAGCCCGGCCAGCGCCAGCCCGAACAGCAGCAGCCCGTGACCGACCACGATGAGGCGCCCGCGCGTCCAGTTCCACCGCGGGGACCACGGGACCAGGCTCTCCGGCCCGTCCGGGCCTTCCGGGCTCTCCGGCCGGTCAGCACCTCCCGGACTGGCCGGACCGTCCGGACTCTCCGGGTTCTCCAGAGCGTGTCCCGCGCTCATCGCTCGCCTCCCGTGCCGGTATCGCTCCTGTCTAGTCTGCCGCGCCGCCATCCGGGCCGTAAGTGGCGCTAGGCACCGAACCAGGAGGTGTACCTAGGTCTACCGTCCAAACGCCGCCCGGCCGTGGGTCGTGCCTGGGGGCCTTCGCGGTCCTCATCGCCGTCGTTGTCCGGCTGGCCCGCCGCCGCGCCGCCCGAGGTAGAGATCAAGATCTTTTTTGCACCGAACGGACCGTGGTTGCTGCCCCGCGAACCAGGCGACCGCGACGCCCGGACGTCCGGCGGCCGGAGCTGCGGGTAAGGTCGGTGTTATGGCACTCGCACAGCGCAGAGTCCTCATCCTGGCCGCGGACGAATTCGAGGACATGGAACTGCTGTACCCGCTGTACCGGCTCGTCGAGGAAGATGTCGCGGTGACCGTGGCCGGGCTGGACGACCATCCGGTCCGGGGCAAGAAGGGTCACGGGCCGGTGCCCGTCGACACCACCGTGACCCAGGTCGCGGAACCTGACTTCGACGCCCTGGTCATCCCGGGCGGTTACGCGCCTGACAAGCTGCGGCGCTCGGAAGCCGTGCTGGACCTGGTGCGGGCGTTCGACGACGCGGGCAAGCCGATCGCCTTCATCTGCCACGCGGGCTGGGTGCCGATCTCCGCCAGGATCATCAAGGGCCGCCGGGCCACCAGCGTGGGCGCCATCCGCGACGACATGATCAACGCGGGCGCCGAGTGGGTGGACGAGCCCACCGTGGTGGACGGTCACCTCATCTCGGCCCGGACCCCCGCCGACCTGGGCCCCTGGATGAAGGCGCTGCTGCGGGCGCTCGAGACCCCTCGCGCCAGCTAGCGCCCGCGCCTTCCGCCCGGGACCCGGGCGTTCGACACCAGCCGGACCTACTCAGCACGGCCGTCCGCGCCAGCGGGGTCATTCTCGGCGAGCACGGCCATCAGCGCCGTCACCGCCGCGTCGACCGCGACCCTGGCCGTCAGCGCGTGCGTGTGCGCCCGGTCGAGATCACCCAGGGCGATGCAGTCGAACGCGACCCGCGCGTCGTGCCGGGCGGCCTGAAGCTCGCGTGCGGCTTGCTTCAGCACCGGGCTGCGGCGGGCCGTGCGCAAACCGCCGGCAGGGCCAGCGATCTCCGCCGGCCAGCTCCTGCGCGCGGGATCAGCAGCTCAGGCAGCTCCGGCCAGCGGGGCCGTCACGAACGCGTTCCCGAACCACCCCGGGCCGAACGAGCCGGACGGCAGCGTCAGGCTTTCCCGGTCAGACCGTCACTTTGATAGACGCCTGCAGGGGTGTAGCGGGGCCTCCATTTGCGGAGACCAGGATGTTGTAGGTCCAGCCGGGAACGAGGTTGGACAGCGCCACGGAATTGGTGGTTGGTGTTTCGCGAGCGTAAACCTCGCCGTTGAGGCCAACCGCCTCGACCGTGTAGCTCGCTACCGCCTGACCGTTGACGGTTACCGCGTCCCAATTGACGGTCAGGCTCACCGACCCGACCGCCAGCCCGGTCGGTGCCGGATAGGGCACGCCACCGGGATTCTTGTTGAGCGCGGCCCAGGTCTGCGGGCCGACAACTCCGTCGACCGTCAGCTTTTGCGCGGTCTGGAACGCCTTGACCGCGGCCAGTGTCAAAGGACCGAAATCGCCGTCGACGGTGAGGTTCGCGCCCCAGACGTTCAGCCGGGTCTGCAGCGT